>JAFECZ010000039.1 GCA_018241905.1 Pseudomonadota bacterium | reverse complement strand
CGCCGCCAGCTTGGCGAAGCTGCGTCCCATCTGCTCGGCGATGCGGCGCATGGTCTGCGGGGCGGAAGGGTCGTTGAGCACATCCGCGAACTCGACGACGTCGCCCGTGCGAAATGCGATCTCGGCCGAAGAGTCGTCCACGGGCAAGGGATAGGTTTCGGCCAGCGCACGGTCCAGTGCGTCCGCCCGCTCGGCGCCCATTGCCAGGCGCCCGGCGCTCGTGGTCAGGCGGCGCACCAGGTTGAGCTGGCCGCGCTCGTCCTTCATCAGCAGGGAGAAGGAAGCAGCCTCGAACAGCTTCGCGGAGCACTCCAGGATCTTGTCGAAGACGGGCCCGGTGTCGGACACCGAACTGCCGATGACCTGCAGCACCTCGGCCGCGGCGGTCTGGTGCGCCAATGCCTCGCGCGTTTCGCGGGCGCGCTTTTGCGTCTCGTCGAACAGCAGCGCGTTCTCGAGTGCCAGGCCCATGCCGGTTGCCACGGTCTCCAGCAGGCTGACCTGGTGCGGGCCGAAGGCGTGTTCGCGTTCGTGGTTCTGCAGGCCGATCACGCCCAGCATCCGCTCGCTGCCGACGATGGGCACCGCCGCGATCGAATGGGCCCAGTCGGTGCCGGGGTAGGGCTTCAGGCCGTGCTCGGTCTGCTCTTGGTGGGTGCCGAGCACGCGCGCCTTCGAGTCGCCCAGCACCATGGCCAGCGGCTCGTCGGGGCGCAGCGGCCGTGCCGGCGGCAGGGGCAGGGGGCGGTCGTGCTCGTAGCGGTACACCGCACGCACCTGGTTGCTTGCGTGCTCCCACCACATGATGGTGACATCGCCGCTTTGGAACAGCTCGCGCAGCTTGTCGCCCACCAGCTGGATGATGGCCTCGAAGCCCAGGCGTTGCGCCATGCCCTGCTGGATGCTGTTGATCAGGGTGAGCTCGCCGGCGCGGCGCGCCAGCGCCTCGGCACTGTCCTGCAGCCTGTCTTCGAGGGCCTGGCGCTCGGCCATGGCGTCCAGCGCCAGGGCGGCCTGCCGGGCCAGTATTTCAAGGAGCGTGAGCTGCGGCGCCTCGAAGCGGCCATGCCCGCCTTCGACGTCGGCGTACAGAAATCCCAGCACCTGCGCGCGGCCCACGAGCGGCGCCACGAGGCACGAGCGCTGCGCCCGCAGCGGCGCACCTTCGGGGCCGTGGCGCAGCCGGCCCAGGCGGCTCTGGCGCGCCTCGTCCAGCCAGGGCCCGATGGCGCGCAGCAGCTCGGCGGCGCGTTCGCCGCGCGGCAGCTGCTGGCCTGCCGCGACGAGTCCGTCCGGCGCATCGAGCACCAGCAAAAGCCGTTGTGGCGCGAGCAGCTGAACCGCTTCGTGCATCAGGCATCGATACAGCTGTGCCTGGCTGCGCGCATCGGCCATGCGCGGCTGTTGGCTCGGGGACCGGGAGCGGGACAGGGCCATGGGGCGTCAGACCTCCTCTCGTTTGCGGTGGCATGCGCCGACAAGAGGGCGCATTGGCCGGCAGTCTAATGCTGGCGCCGGTTGCAGCCGAGGCCTTTCACGCCGTGGCGACGAAGATCGGGAAGCTGGTGTGCCAGCCGTCGGGCCCGCGCTCGAATGGGCGGGTCAGCGCGGCCTGGTCTTCGCGGTCCAGGCTGCGCCACAGGAAGTCGCGCTCGTTGCCCGCCGCGCCCTCGATATACAGCTGCGTGGTGAGCAGTTCGCGCGGCCCTTGCTTGACCTTGAAATGGATGTGCGGCGTGCGCCCGGTATAGGGCACGGGCCGCAGGGTGTGAAAACGCCAGCGGCCCTCGGCGTCGGCCTGCACGCGACCAAAGCCCTGGAAGGCCGGATCGGCCCGATCGCCGTCGCCCGGGTGGTGGTAGTGGCCGGCCTGGTCGCACTGCCAGATCTCGACCGTGGCTCCGGCCAGCGGCCGGCCGCGCAGGTCGGCCACCGTGCCTTCGACCCACGCGGGCTCGCCGCCATGGTGAGTCAGGGCGCCGTTGTGGAGCAGGTCGTTGTCGGTGTCGACGGGCAGTTGCACCGGGTAGAAGGGCCCCTCGGTTTGCGCCGGCGTGGGGCGGCGCTGCCCGGTCCCGGTCTGCGCGCGGGCCAGTCCCAGGCACAGGGCCGGAAAAGCCACCAGCGCCGCGGCCGTTGCGCGGCGCCGGGGCATCGAGAAATCCGGGCGAATGACATGCATGGTGGACCCGAGCATGTCCCGTTGCGCACCGTGCATCAAGCCGGGCCGGTTGGACCCGACACGCGCCTGCGGTCTTCTGGCCCCGGCCCGTGCCGGCGGCCTACTGCCGGAAGCTCGAGTCGACGCGGTCCAGCTTGCGCAGCAGCGCCGGCCAGGCAAACTGCCCGCCCATGCCGCCGGTCTGCACCTTCAGCGCCTGCGCCACGCCCTGCACGATGCGCGGATCGACCTGCGTGAGTTCGCCCCCGCCCGACTGCGCGGCGATCTGGATCTGGCAGGTGGTCTCGAACACATACATCGAGAGAAAGGCGTCGGCAATGGTCTTGCCGCACGTGAGCAGGCCGTGGTTGCGCAGCATGAGGAAGTTGGCTTCGCCCAGGTCGGCCTGCAGGCGCGGCTTCTCCTCGTCGCGGAAGGCCACGCCTTCGTAGTCGTGATAGGCCAGAGACGCCAGCACGAAGGTGGACTGCTGGCTGATGGGCAGCACGCCGTTCTTCTGCGCGCTCACCGCCACACCCGCGCGGGTGTGGGTGTGCAAGACGCACTGCACGTCTTCGCGTACCGCGTGCACGGCGCTATGGATGACGAAGCCGGCCGGGTTCACCAGAAACGGCGTCTCGTTGAGCTTGTTGCAGTCCTGGTCGACCTTCACCAGGCTCGATGCGGTGATCTCGTCGAACATCAGCCCGTAGGGGTTGATGAGGAAGTGGTGCTCCGGCCCCGGGATGCGCGCACTGATGTGGGTGAAGACCAGGTCGCTCCAGCCGTATTGCGCCACCAGCCGGTAGCAGGCGGCCAGGTCGACGCGCAATTGCCACTCTTCGGGCGAGACCTTGTCTTGGAGGGATGGGATGTTCATGTGGCTGTCTCCTTGGAATGCGCCGGTTGGGTGGCGATGTGACCGTGGGGCGGTGTTCCATGATGCAAAGCGCGCCTCGGCCAGGCTGTCGCATTCTTATCAATGCAGGGTTAGTCCCAGGGGCGCCATTTTCCGGCCATGCCGCCCAGCTGGCGCTGTCCGGACCGATGGGACAGGACGATTTCGGGGGCCGCCTAGGCGTCGTCGGAAAAGCGCGCTTGCTGCAGCGCAGCGCGCGAAGCCTGGCGCAGGCTGGTGACCCAAAGCCGCGCGTGGCGCTGTTCGCGGCTCTCGAAGCGTTCGGTGAACTTGCGGATGCCGGGGCGCTCGATGGCCACCATGGTCATCCAGTCGGTGCCGGCAAAGCCCGGCGCGTCGTTGCTGCGCATGACCAGGGCAGGGCGCAGCGACATCACCCACTCGGTAGGAACGTGCGGATCGTTGTCCAGCATGCGCAGCGCGATCTTGGCCGCCTTGGGGCTGAGCACCTGTACTTTCTGATAGATGAAATCCAGATCCATTCTGTTACGTCTTTCGAGGAGCGCGAGGATAGCGGGTCCGTCGAGGCGGGCTATTCGTACTTAGCCGTACAACGTTTGGAGATCAGCCAAAAGTATGTGAACTTTGCACAGGTGATTACACATCGTGAAACGTCTTGCTTCAACTGCTTCGATTCCGTCGGCCTATACAGGCAACTCGCGCGTCCGTTATTCGCCGGTGGCTGCCATGGCAGTGCGCCTGCGGCCGGACCTTGCGTCGTGAGGGGGCTCACGGCTGCTGGAGACTTCATCATGGAAGAGGACGGAACAATCAATGCGCTCAGGCTGCTGGTCCAGTCCTGTGTCGATGGCGAAGGCGAATACGACGAATGCGCCAGGCACACGCAAAACGTCGAGCTGCGCGAACTCTTCGCCTATCGTGCGCAAGCCTGCCGCGAAGAAGCGGCCGAGCTGGAGGCCATCATGCGTGACCTGGGCGGAAGACCGGAGCATCGCGGCTCGGTGCTGGGCGTGGCGCATCGCGGCTGGATGGCAATTCGCAGTTCGCTGTCTGCCAATGGTGACGGTGTGTTGCTGGAAGGATGCGAGCGCGGCGAGGAAATCGCGCTGAAGCTCTACCGCGGCGTGCTGAGCGGCCCCTTGCCGGAATCCATCCGGCACCTGGTGGTAAAGCACTACGACCTGGCACGGCAGACGCGGGACCACATTCGGATGCTGCGGGCGCGGATGATCGCCGTGGCGGGGTGATGCGTGTGATGGTGGCCTGCCCGGAGGGGATCGAACGGTTATATGAGGCAGAAAACCTGAAATCGCTCGATGTGTGTGAGTGAAATTCCCTCTGTAGATGGGCAATTTGGATAACATGCAATCAGATGCGTACTAGGGGTTTTGTTGACCTCTTCTACGCGGGCCGAGGGTCGTTTGCGCCCGGCGCTCGGCCACAGCGCCTTAGCAAGCCGCCACCTTTCGGAGGTCAGGCGGTAGGTGTCGCCAAACTTGGTGGTGCGTGCCTGCGATGCCCGAGGCGACCCGCTGGGTTCTACAGAGCTCGTCTCCGTGAGGCGGGAGTCACGAAGCGGAGCGGTCACGGAGAGCCTAGCCCGCAGGTCTTGGAACCGCGCATTTGGCAGGTTTTGCCAGGACTTTGCCAATTGGCAAACCCCTGGCAATACTCAAACTTCACCGCGGGTTTGAGGCCTTTCGTGAGCTACCGTGGACGCTTCGTTCCAACGTCCGCTCGGACCTACCCACCTCGATGGCACTGTTCTGAGGTTCTTCGAGTTGACAGATTTTTCCGCCAGATTGTCAATTGACAGAAGCGTGTCAATTGCCCGGGAAGCAGCCGCTTGCAGCGTCACGCCGCAGTGCGCTGGTGCCGCCGATGGCGATTCTGGTGATGGCGAAGGCGGGCGCAGCCCTAGCATCGCTCCCTTGGGCCAAGCACCACACCCGACACTACGTTGAGCGAGTCCTCGCGCGCGACCTCAAGCCAGCCAAGGCCCTTCTTGTCGCACCACACAAGCGGCTGCGTTCGCACGTCCTCGGAATCGAGGTGCATGACCTGCATCTCGGTCTGCATTGTTGAGAGGTGGTAGTCCCAAAGCACGACCGGTGTGTTCGCGGGGAATTTCTGAAGAGCTTCGATGAGCTCTCCTGTTGTCATCTTCATGGAGTTGTCCTCATGCGGCGCATCCGAAAACTACGCCGAGTTGCGGTGGTGACCTCAAGAATTTGAGGGCAATCGGGGGGCAATGAGGTATCGAAGTCGGCCTGAGCCGCGCACGGAAGCGCCTACTTCGCTCGCAAGTACTTGGCTGGCACGACCTCGGCCAGCCAAACCCCGTTCTCGCTGACAAAGAAGCGATAGCCGTCTTTGTGCATACGATGGGTGTCCACGATGAGGACGACCGGAGGACCTCGACGCCCGCCTACCGCAGTGGCAGTGGCAACGTCCGGCGACAGATGCACGTGATGCCTATTCATCGGAAGAAGCCCTGCTTTCATGATTGATTGCATGTTCCTTCGCACGGTGCCGTGATACAGGACCGGTGGGGGCGCCTTTTCGCGAAGTTTCAGGTCAACGGGCACCGAGTGCCCTTGGCTCGCTCGAATTCGCTCGCGGTCCGGTGAGAAGGAAAACCGCTTCTTGTCGCTCGTCGCGACGATGACCTCGAGTTCTTCGAGGCTGATAGTGGTCCCATGCTCTGCGAGCTTGGCGATGAGTTCAACCACATCGCACCAGCCATTGGCGTCGAGCACGACGCCAACACTTTCCGGTCGATGCCGAAGGATGCGAGAGAGCTGCTTGCTCACAGGGATGAGGTGCTCGGGCGTCATGCGGACGGTGGAGGTTTTGCATCCGCGATTCTGACGAAAAACACCCAGGAAGCGGCAGTGTGCAAAACCGAAGCTTCTAGCTTCCGTTGCGTAGCCGGAGGGCCTGACTCAGAATCGGCATGAGGAAGGAAGGGCACATGGCAACGTGGGAAGATGACTTTGAACAGCGGCGCGAGCATGAAGAGCGAGCGAGGGCTGCGACAGCTTTAGGGGCTCAAGCGTTCGACCGACTACTGACACTTGCGACCAGGAGCGAAACCGGCCAGGCACGACGGGTTGCCGGACTCATCGCGACGGTCGTCGGTCACGCGAGGTTCGACATCTACGACCTGCGCGCCTTGGATGTCGACATCTCAGACGATGCTCTGCGTTGCTTGGATGCGTTACGCTGGGCCAGGATGGCGTTGCCCGACGCAGTGCCGGATGGGTGGAATAGGGCCGAGGCAATTTGCCGCGAGTGGGGTTACGCGTGAGGCGCGTTTGATGGCAACCGAGTTGTTCAGCCTTTGGGGGCTGCAGACGGGCTGGCTATCCGACCGCGGAGGCGACGCTAGGTACGAAGTCTCCGCGACCCTTGACGGCATTTCAATCTGGTATCGAGGGCCGAACTTCAAGTCGGTTGAGCGCGCCTTCTCGCGTGCATGCCGTCGCACATTTCTCCGCCGCTACCTTCCTTGGCTCTCCCCACCGCCAAACGAACTGCTGTTAAACGGCGAAGCCTGAGCATGCTCGGGAGGTCCTTCACAGAGCAACCGCATCTTCGCCATGTCCACCGTCGACATCGCACCAAGCGCGTGGAGCCCGGTCGCTGTCTCGAGAGCCTCTTGAAGCAAACGACGCTCCACCACATGGTCCTCAACTGTTTGGCGATGCATGGCGCTTACTGTAGCGCCGGTTCTTGGCGCGTGGGACGTGTCCAGCAAAGTAGGGGAATGTGGAATTCGCCTACTTTGCTAGGAAGTTCAGGCTGCTGACATGGGACTCCCAGAACTCGCCGCCGTCCTGCGTCGAAGCGCAAAGGAGCGCGGCATTACCCAAGAAGCTTTGCGCGAGGCTTCGGGTATCTCGAGGCAGACGCTGACGAATGTGCTCAGCGGACACAGCGACTACAAGGTCACGACTCTGCTATCGATTGCGGACCGTCTTGGCTACGAAGTTGTCTTGGTACCCAAGATGGCCGCCCGTGGACTAGAGGAGTGGGAGACCAGGCCGCCCATCGTCAAGTCGCAGGTCGAGGCGGCGTTGGAACGGCTCAAACGAAAAGTTCTTGGTGAGGGGGAAGGCTCACTTTAGCCCGGACCATGGTCCCCGCGACGAAAACTTTATCGATTGCGCTGGTCGTGGCGTTCGGCATCTTCGTGCAGCGAGGGTGACCTGCTGAGACGTATCCATGTCGACGTTTAAGAACCCGTGCGCGCGAATTCACTTCGCGCGCTGTCTCCAATGCCGCCTCGAGCATGAAGTCAGAGCGGGTCATATTGCGCGACTTTGCGGCCCTGTCGATGAGCTCGAGTTCCTCGGGGTTGGCTTGTAGGCGGATGAGAGCTCGGGCATAGCGGGATGCAGAGGTATGGATTCGAGAATTTTGCCTGCGGCTAAGCTGCCAGGAAAAAGAGAATGCGTCGAACGAATCAGCCGTTCCAGGACGTCTCATCGCAAGACGCTTACGTCGGGGTGACATCGTGTGGCTTCCAATCGCGGGAGCGCCGGCAGCCACGGGATGCAGCAAATTCAGGGCAATGGCGCTGTTCCCTGACCCTGATAAATCGATGCTCTACGTTTGGTGGGATTGACTGCACGTTGCGCACCGGAGGCCGGCGACGACCATCGGCCATCAGCAGGCAGTCGCCATCAACGCGGATTTCAGAACCAGACTGCGACCGAGTAGGGCGCCCTCTCTAGAATCATTGGGCCGCGCTGCTGTCCTCTATGTGCGATGCTCCCCAATTCTTTCAGGTCAGGCAGGCCCCACCAAGTACATCTACTCCGCGGCGAGCCACACGCTCTATGCCACACAAGACGACAACCGCAACAGCCCATGCGCGAAAGGATGCCCCTTGGCAACGAAGAAGACAAAGCAGGTGCGAAGAGAACCAGTAAGCGAATCGAAGAAGACGGAGGAAGAAGACGACACTCCGCTTCCGGGGAAGCTAGAGAGAGACTTCCGCCGTTCGCTCGGACGTCACAACTTGCATCTGAACATGCTGGAGATTTCTGCGCGAGCCTTCGCTGACACGCTCTCCACACAAGCGAATGAAGCTAGCTACATCAGAGACTGCGCCAAGAAGCAGGGATTCCACTCGTTGTACCCCGACGCGTCGTTCGCAAGTGCTCGAATTTATCTCGTCTATTCGCATATCGCTTACGTCTTCAGCGCGGGGGACATGTTGTGCGACCGCATCCGCGCAACTCGCTCGATGAAGGCGCTTAAGAGCGCGGATGAAACGCTCTTCAACGCGATTGACAAAGGAGACTTTGTTCGAAAGACACTTGCTCTTGCCGTGCTGGCTACGATGCCTCCAGAAAGTCGAGATGCAGACACCGTAATAAAAAGGCTGACCCAATTTCAAACGCACGAGTCTTTTGCCTTGGTCAACTACTTCCGGCTTGTACGCAACGAAGAGCTGCACGCTTCCGAAGAGTCGGACAGAAAAACTACTGCCGCGTGGAATGCGCTGCCAGCGGCACGGATAGAGGCACAGTTTGGGGCGATGCCAACGGCTCCAATGGGTCAGTTGAACTCCCAAGACGCGTTGTTGTGCTCGAAGGCTTGGCAGTATGTTGCCAAATGGCTCTGCCGACATATGTTGAATGGCGCTGAGGGGCAGGCGATGATTAAGAAACGCTTTGGTAGGCTGAGAACGGACCGGCGCGACGCTGCAGCGCGAAAGTTCCTGAAGCTGGAGTTGTTGTATTCGACAGAGGACATCGATGAGGCGATGTCCACCATTCGATGGTAGGATTCTTTCTAGGCCGGTTAGCACAGCGGTAGTGCACCCCCGGGCTGCGAGCTTTGCTCGCAGCCACCCGACGAAAGACGATTTTCAAGAAGTCGTCTTTCGTGGGGAAGAGGGAGGTTCGAATCCTCTACCGGCCACAAAATTGTGCGAACAGTCGGCGCGATTCGTTGATTTTCAACCCCGACATCTCGTCCCTGGTTGGCTCATGTGGACCTTCGCATTCGCCGCGAGGGTCCAAGCGTTCTTGCGCTTAACGGGCGTCTTCAAATCGAACGACCGCTAAGGACTGGCAGAGTATGTCCGCTCTGGGCGGCACAGAGCCGTCGGCACCGTCTGAACTACTAGCGCCTTGCTACCTGACTCTTTGGAAGTCCGGCTCCGGAGGCGCACTTCGGCACCTACGGAGCGACAGTCGCGCCGTCGATTCCATTGCGCCGAAGTGCCTCATGCACGAAGCCCGACGCCTTGCAGGATTCGATGAACTGCTGGAGCAACGATGCTGCCAATGTCCCACGGCTGGCGGGCAGGCCCATGGCCTGCTGGATGACCATGAAGCGCTCGGGGAGAAGGCGCAGCCCACCAATGCGCTTGGCGTCAGCCTGAAGCTGCTGCTTCACTCCCGCAGCGACGCTGTGCCCGCCCTCCATGAACACGTCAACAACTGATGGTGATGTTGGCGCCCGCACGAGCTCGGCCTTCTGGAGCGTGCGCGTCAGGTACAGGTCGTAGGCACTTCCTTTTCCGACTACGACGGTGACCCCGGGGTGGTCAACATCCTGGTTCGTCTGGAACATAGCGTTCTCTCTGACCAGGTAGCAGCCCTCGATGAGGACGTAAGGCGCCGTGAACTGGATTCCCTGGGAGCGCAGGGGGTCGATGGCGAAGAAGCCGATGTCGGCTTGAGCATTGGCGACCGCGTCGACGGCCTTGGCCGCGCCGTCGAAGACTACTAATTCGAGCGGGACGTCCAAGCGCGTCGCCAGCGCTCGTGCAAGGTCCACCGAAACCCCGGTCGGCGGCTGCCCAGCTTCCTGCCGGGCAAGGATGGGATTGCCGAGGTTGACGGTCGCCCTCAGAACCCCGGTGGGAGCGAGCGCCTGAGCGTCATGCAGGGAATATTGCACCACTGCTATCTCACTTCTCGCTGTTCCAGGTGGCGGGGATGAAAACTTGTCCCTCCATCAGACGCCGCGCGCTTCGGCTCATGAGCGCCTTGGTCACCGCCCAGGTGCCGTCTTGCTCGGAGGCATGTGCGCCAACGCGCAGCGTGCCCGAGGGATGGCCGAAACGGATTTCGTCGTGGCGACCGCCGCCGAGCACACGCGAGACGAGCGTTCCCGGAATGGCCGCGGCCACCGCAATGGCGACAGCACCCGTACCAGTCATGGCATGGTGCAACTTGCCCATCGAGAAGATGCGTGCACAGAGGTCCATGTCCTCGGGGCTGACGGCCTTGCCGCTGGAGGCCGTATAGCCCGTTGGCTGCGCGACGAACGCCAACTTCGGGGTGTGGGGGCGCTTCCCGGTCGCCTCGGCGGCGCTGGACGCGAGGCCCATCGCAACGGTGGCATTTGCTCGGATGGCTTCGGCCTTGGCCAGAAGCTCGTCATCCGTGTTGACTCGCGGTTGCAGCTCCGAGCCGCTGAGGCCGAGCGTGACCGCATCCACGAAGATGGTCGGATTGCCCGCATTGATGAGCGTCGCCTCGACGACGCCCACTCCCGGCACATCGACCTTGTCAACCATGTTCCCCGTCGGGAACATGGCGCCGCCTTCACCTTCTTCATCTGCACCGGGGTCCAGGAACTCCAGCTTGATTTCAGCTGCAGGGAAGGTCACGCCGTCGAGTTCGAAGTCACCAGTCTCCTGGACCTGGCCATCCCGCATGGGCACATGGGCCACGATTTTCTTCTGGATGTTTGCCTGCCAGATGCGCACCACGGCGACGCCGTTCTCGGGGGCAGCAACAAGTCCTCGGTCAATCGCGAACGGTCCAACCGCCGAGGTGAGGTTGCCGCAGTTGCCGCTCCAGTCGACGACCGGCGACTCGATGGCAACGGCGCCAAAGAGGTAGTCGACATCGCAGTCCTTCCGGGTGCTTGGCCTGACGATGACCACCTTGCTCGTGCTCGACGTTGCACCACCCATGCCGTCAATTTGCTTGCCGTACGGGTCCGGGCTTCCGGTGACACGCAGCATCAGGGCGTCACGCGCCGGGCCAGGCAGACGGGCGACTTCCGGGAGGTCATCCGGCGTGAAGAACACACCCTTGCTGGTGCCGCCGCGCATGTACGTCGCGCGAATGCCAATCTGTGAAGCTTGCTTTGTCATGGGTTTCCTTTCGATGGATGGGTGAACGCGACGCACACCGGGCTACCGGTGGTGGCCAGCCGCTCGACAAGAGAAGGCCCCGTAACGCAGACGATGGAGTCGGCGTCTTCGTTCGCGACACACAAGGCATCGCTGGCGGGCAGGGGAGAGATGAAGCGGGGAATGGCGCCTTGGACTTGGGTCCAGGTTGGGGAGGACAGTGCACCGCCTGTTGGACTGACGTCATAGCGCACCACGCTGCCGTGGCCGCGATTGCTCACCAGCAGGTGGCGTTCGTCATGAGACAGGGTGATGCCGGCGCCGGTGTTCTCGCCGGTGAAGCAATCTGGGACTGTGGTAGTGCGAGCGAGCGGCTCCAGCCGGCCAGTCACCGCGTCGAACCGTGCACGCAGAACTTGGCTGGACAGCTCCAACACCACCCAGGCAATCACCCCGTCAGCACGGAAGACCAGATGCCGGGGGCCGCTTCCTGGTGCAACTTCGAGGGTCGACACCAGGCGCAGCTTGCCTGTCGCCTCGTTGATGGCGATGGTATGGATGCCATCGGCGCCCTTGTCCGGCACGAGGAACCACTGACCCGACGGGTCGAGCACGACTTGGTGCGGATGTGCGCCGCGCTGCTGGGTCCTGTGCGGGCCGGCGTTGGCCGGGAGCTCAAGGAGATGTGCCACTGGGCCGAGCGAGCCATCCTCTTGAATCGGCACGCTCACGACGCTGCCCGAGGCGTAGTTGGCGACCACGACCCAGTGCTTGCTGGCACTCATCGCCAGGTGCACGGGATTCGTTCCTCGAGTGGACTGCGTTCCCAGCCCGCGAAGGTGGCCATCAGCGTCGACTTCGAAGCTGCTGATTTCGCCGCCGTCGCCATGAACGCAATGCAACGCGCGGTGCTGCTCATCAAGCAGCAGGTAGGACGGGTTGTCGCCGGCGGGAATGGTCCACCGATGGGTCCATCGACCGGCACGTGACACATCGAAAACCTCAATTCCGCGGCCCCGGGCATTCCGAAGCGCGGTCGTCCTGCACCCGACATACGCGCGGTACGCGACGTCGGGATGGTCGAAGTTCGGGATTTTCTCCATGGTTTGACCTGTCGTTGGATTGCATTATATGATTAGTTTAGACAATCAACAATCCCCGACGCCCTCCCGCTCACTTCTTTGGAGACAAACCCATGACTCGCCTTTCTCGTCGCGCGCTGCTGCAGGCCGGCGCCGCTGTCCTGCCTCTCAGCTTTGCCGGCCCTAGCTTTTCCCAGGACAAATTCCCGACCAAGCCGGTGACTCTCATCGTTCCTCAGCCCGCCGGCGGTGACGCCGACGTGGTGTGCCGCAGCATCCAAACCAAGATGCAAGAAGTCTTGGGGCAACCTCTTGTCATCGACAACCGTGCCGGCGCTGGCGGGAACATTGGCACAGCCCTCGGCGCCAAGGCTGCTCCTGACGGCTACACGGTGACCTTTGTCAACCAGGGCACCATGTCCCTGAATCCGTGGCTCTATCCGAATACTGGGTACAAGGTCGACAGCCTCGCGCCGGTTACCTGGCTGACTTCCATCGACCTGGTCATCGTCGCCAACCCTTCGGTGCCGGCGAAGAACCTGAAGGAATTCTTGGAACTGGCCAAGAAGGAGCCGGGGAAATTCACGTACGGGACGGCGGGCAACGGCAGCGCCAACCACATCGCCGGTGAGATGCTCAAGTCGATGGCCAAGGTGGACATCACTCACGTGCCTTACAAAGGCGGTGCGCCGGCCATCGTCGCGCTCCTGGGCGGTGAAATCAGCACCGTCGTGGCGTTCCCGTTGGCCGCGCTTCCTCACATCAAAGCGGGCAAGCTCAAGGCGCTCGCGGTCACCGGCAAGAGCCGCTCGAAGGCGCTGCCTGACGTCCCGACGGTGGCCGAGAGTGGCGTCAGCGGCTATGAGTTTTCGTCCTGGATGGGCCTAACCGTGCCGAAGGGCACCCCGGACGCGGTCATCCAGAAAATCAACGCCGCCGCTTCCGCTGCGCTGAAGGAAAAGGACGTCGCCGAGAAACTGTCGGCGGGCATGACGGAGCCTGTTGGCGCCGGCCCGAAGGAGTTCGCCGAACTCATTCAGCGCGAGAACGAGCGCTGGTCAAAGCTCATCAAGCAGTACGGGATAAAGATTGACTGACCTAGACTACGAGGGATGTCCTCTGTGAATGAAGTTGCCTCTGCCCCGGAACTGACCTCCCTGCAGCAACGTGTTGCCCGGGAAATCGTCGCTTTGGTGCGCAGGGACAACCGTGTCGCAGGGGACCATCTCCCGGAGATTCAGCTCGCGCAGCATATTGGGACCTCCCGTTCGCCGATTCAGGTTGCCCTTCGGCACCTGGCCCAGCTTGGCGTCCTGCAGCAGGACGCCAATCGCGGCTTCTTCTTGAGCGTCGACGCCAAGGATTGGGACGGGTCGGTGTCGAGCCTCCTGGCGACGGACGACCCCCTGTACCTTCGCATTGCAGAGGACCGTCAGTCCGAGCTCTTGCCCGACGAGGTGACTGAGGCCGAGCTGATGCGCCGCTATGGGGTGGCGCGCAGCACCCTCCGGAAGGTCCTGTCCCGGATTTCCGAGGAGGGCTGGATTGAGCAGAGCATGGGGCACGGATGGCGCTTCCTGTCCATGATTGACTCACCGGACGCCTACGAGGAGAGCTACCTGTTCCGGCAATCCATCGAGCCGGGCGCCATCTTGGGACCGTCGTTCAATTTCGTGCCGGCCGAGCTTAAGCAGCTCAGGCGTGAGCAGCAGCGAATCGTGGACGGGGGGTTCCAGACGATGACCCCTATCGAGCTTTTCGAGGCGAACAGCCACTTCCACGAGACGATTGCCCAATGGGGGCACAACCGATTCGTCCTGCAGTCAGTACGGCGAATCAACCAGCTGCGCCGGCTGGTGGAATACCGGCAGGCCACCAAGCGAGGCCCCCGGCACACTCAAGCCGCGGAGCATCTGGCCATCCTGGACGCCATCGAGCGCCAGGACTTCATGCAAGCCGCCAACTTGATGCGAGCTCACCTGAACGGTGCGCGCCGCGGCAAGCTGCAGGACTCCAGCGTCTTCTCTCAAGCGGCCTGAGCGGGCCGCACCCCCTTGAACTTTTGACCGCCAGGGCTTCATCGCCCGGCGGATGCCTGCGCGCGCCAACGGGTTGAGCAACTGGTTACCAGCCACAAGGGTATACCCTCGGCTATGATTGGTGAAAGTGACCAGAAAATACAACGCAGGCGCTGGCGAGATTTACGTCGTTCCGCGCCGCCCCCACAACAAGCAGTGAAGGAAACATTCATGCAAATCAACGAGACAAAGAAGCCGTCTTTTGGCGCAGTGCGACGTGTGCTCTTGGTAACCGCCGCGATTGGCGCCTTCTGTGCCCCCGCCTGGGCCGAGGCACCGTATCCGAACCGTCCCATCAAGCTCGTCGTGGCCTTCGCTCCGGGTGGTGGCTCCGACTTCATCGCGCGCCTGGTCGCGGTACGCATGGGCGAAAAGCTGGGCCAACCGGTCATCGTTGAAAACCGCCCCGGTGCAGGTGGCAACCTTGGGGCGAACACCGCGCTCAAGTCGCCGGCGGACGGCTACACGCTGTTCCTGGCTGCCGCCAGTTACACGGTGAACCCCGCGCTGTACAAGCTCACCTTCGACCCCATCAAGGACATCACCCCCATCGCGCAATTGGCGCGAGGGCCGTTCATCATCGCGGTGAATCCCGAAGTGCCGGCCAAGAACCTCAAGGACCTGGTGGCCCTGGCCAAAAAAGAGCCAAACAAGCTGAGCTACGCAACGGCTGGCACGGGGAGCATCACGCACATCGCGACCGAGTACTTCCTTGATGTAACCGGCACGCAAATGATGCACGTGCCATACAAGGGCACGGCTCCCGCACTGACCGACACCATCTCAGGCCAGACCCAGGTGGTCTTTGGGACCGTCGCTTCCACCCTCCCGTTCGCCAAGGCAGACAAGCTCAGAGCACTGGCTGTCACGACGCCCAACCGCCTGGCAGCACTTCCCGATGTGCCTACGACCGCCGAGGCTGGCTTCCCCGCCTACTCCGTGACGAACTGGCACGGAATCATTGGCCCCAAGGGCATTCCGCAGGACATCGTCAACAAGCTAAACAAGGCCATCAACGATTCAATTCATGCCCCGGAGATGACCAAGGGCATGTCGTCGGACGGGCTTACACCCGCAGGTGGAACCCCGGCCGAGTTCGGCAAGGTGCTCGCAGATGAAACGGCGCGCTGGCAGGCGCTCGTGACGAAGCGGGAAATCAAGGTCGAATAAGAAGACCCGTGGCGCGCTCGAGGCCTTGCGAGCGCGCCGCACCGAGTCGTTCTGCACTGAGCAATGCAAGGCCATCGATGAAAAGCGCACCAGGCTCCGCACTTGCCACGGCCATTGGACCAGCACCGTCTCCTCACTTTTAGGAAATCAGATGAAAACCGAACCCCAGATTAAGCAGCTTCCCGTGGCCAACCGGACGGTGCGCTATGTCTCCATCGCTGACATGAACGGCGTCGAGCAGCTTCCCTTCTCGCTGCGAATCCTCCTGGAGAACCTTCTGCGCCAGGCCGCAACGCGTGGCGTGGATACCCAGGCAGAAATCGATGCGCTTCTCGGCCGAAAGGTGGGCGCTGGCCTGACCTTCTACCCAACTCGTGTTTACGGGCAAGACATTCTGGGTCAGGTGATGCTCGTGGATATGGCCGGCATGCGCGACGCCGTAGCAGATGCCGGAGGCGATGCGTCCAAGGTTGGGCCCAAGGTGCCAGTCGACGTCATCATCGACCACTCGCTTCAGGTCGACAGTTGGGCGTCTCCGATTGCTCGCAAGGTCAACCTCGAGCGCGAGTACCAGCGTAATGGCGAGCGCTTTGCGTTCCTGCGGTGGTGCAGCAGCAGCTTCGAAGGCGTCCGCATCGTCCCGCCGGGCAAGGGCATCATGCATCAGATTCACCTCGAGTACATCGGCAAGGTGGTCTGGACGGACAAGGACAGCCAAGGCGAGCTCGCGATTCCAGATACCTGCGTCGGCACCGACAGCCACACGCCGATGATTAACGGCCTGGGCGTTCTTGGATGGGGGGTCGGCGGCATTGAAGCTGAAGCCGTGATGGTCGGCAAGCCGGTTGCGCTCGCGCTGCCTGAAGTGGTCGGCATCGAGGTGAAGGGCAAGCTGCGCGAAGGCGTACTCCCCACCGACCTGGTCCTGGCCATCACGCAACGCATGCGCGCGCTGGGCGTCGTTGGGAAGTTCGTCGAGTTCTTCGGCAATGGCCTGGAGGCCCTGCCCCTCGGCGACCGCGGGATGATTGCCAACATGGCGCCCGAGTACGGGGCCACCGCAGTCTACTTCCCCATCGACGAGCGCACGATGGACTATCTGCGGATGACGGGCCGTGATGATGCCCAGGTCGAGCTCGTTGAGGCTTATTCCAAGGCGCAGAAGCTCTGGCGCAGCGCGGAGACCCCCGCACCGGTCTTCGACACCGTCGTGACCATCAACCTTGACGAAATCCGTCCGTGCTTGGCCGGCCCCCGCAACCCCGAGGACCATCTGCCCCTGGAGACGGTGCCTAGCGCGTTCGTACAGCACTACCAGGAGATTGCCGGACGGCCTCTTGACTCGAAGCATGCTGCCCCGGTGAAGGGCGAGCAGTTCTCCCTGCACGACGGCGACGTGCTCATCGCAGCCATCACCAGCTGCACGAACACCGCCAACCCAGTCAACATGATGGCTGCAGGTCTTGTCGCAAAGAAGGCGGTGGCGCTGGGCCTCAAGGCCAAGCCGTGGGTCAAGACGTCCCTCGTGCCTGGTAGCCATGTAACCGCTGCCGTGCTCGAGACGGCCGGCCTTCAGCAATCGCTGGACGCGCTCGGCTTCCACGTCGCAGGCTTTGGTTGCACCACCTGCAACGGCGGCTCGGGTCCACTTCCCGATGCGGTGGTCGAGGCCATCGAAGCCGAGAAACTGGTCGGAGCCGCAGTGCTCTCCGGCAACCGCAACTTCGAAGGTCGAATCCATCCCAACGTGCGCGCCGCCTACCTCGGCTCGCCTGCGTTGGTCGTGGTCTATGCGCTTACCGGGACGTTGTCAGTCGATGTGACCAAGGAGCCCATCGGGACGGGCAGCAACGGCCAACCTGTGTACCTGCGCGACATCTGGCCGACTTCGGTCGAAATCGCGAAGGCAGTGGACGGCGCCTACGAGCCGGAAATCTTCCGTCAGAAGTACGCCGACCTGTTCGAAGGTGGTGAGCCGTGGGACGCCCTGGCTGGAGAGCGCAGCGAACGGTTCCCCTGGAATGACGACAGCACCTACATCCTCCAGCCCCCGTACTTCGAGGGTCTCGGGCGCGAGGCGGCTCCGGTTCAGGACATCACCGGCATGCGGCCCCTGGTCATCCTCGGGGACTCCGTCACGACGGACCATATCTCTCCCTCGGGTGCAATCAGCCTCGGTACGCCAGCCGCCGACTTCCTTCTCTCGAAGGGGGTGGAGCGCCGTGACTTCAACAACTACACGACTCGCCGCGGCAACCACGATGTGGCCGTACGTGCGACCTTCGCCAACATCCGCCTGCGTAACCGCATCGTGCCCGGTGTCGAGGGCGGCGAGACCAAGCTGATGCCCGAAGGCACGCAGATGCGCGTTTTCGAGGCCGCCGAGGAATACCTGCGCCGCGACGTGCCTCTCGCCGTCATTGCAGGCAAGAACTACGGTTGTGGCTCCTCGCGCGACTGGGCAGCCAAGGGCGTAGCCCTGCTTGGCGTCAAGGCGGTGATTGCCGAGAGCTTCGAGCGAATCCACCGAACCAACCTCGTCGGAATGGGCGTGCTGCCGCTGCAGTTTGAAGCTGGCACCACGGCCGAGTCGCTGGGACTCGACGGCAGCGAGACCATCGATGTGCCGGACCTCGCACAGCACCTGAAAGTGTCGGGTCGCATCGAAGCCATCGTGCGCCGTGCCGATGGCTCGACAACTGTTGTGCCTCTCGTCATCCGACTCGACACGCAGGAAGACGTGGACTATTGGCGCCATGGCGGCATCCTGCCGCTGGTCTGGCGTGACTACGTCTCCGGCAAGTCCGAAGAGCACGTGTCTCACTCTGCGCAACGCATGCAACCGGCAGTGGGTGGCCCCCAGCACGAACTGCCTGATGCCATGCCGGGAAGCGAAGTGCCAAGCGCCAGTCAGGGCGTGTCCCTGGGCTAGTCACCAGGAAGGCGCAAGGCCTTCCTCTCTATCCGTTCAACGCATCCTCTGCCGCCGGTGCGCGGCAGGGGAGGGCCTGGTGCTGCCCGCGCTCGATTCGAACTCCACAACTAACCGAGGGGCGCGCACTGCCCACACCGAGACAGTCATGCTCACCATCCTCGCCTACTCAATGATTGTGGTCTTCATGGCCCTGGTCATGACGGGTCGAATGACCGCGCTCATTGCGCTCATCGCTGTGCCCATCGTCTTCGCCCTCATTGGTGGGTTCGGAGGCGAAATCGGACCGATGGTCATCAGTGGCCTGCGCGCCATCGCACCCACCGGCGTCCTGCTTCTATTCGCCATCCTGTACTTTGGGCTGATGATTGACGTGGGTCTGTTCGACCCGCTGATTCGTCTCATCGTGCGACTGGCAAAAGGCGACCCCGTGCGCCTCGTCGTCGGCTCCGCGCTGCTTGCGATGATTGTGTCGCTCGACGGCGATGGGTCGACCACCTACCTCTTGTGCGTGACAGCGATGCTCCCGTTGCATCGGCGCATGGGCATCAATCCCTTGATTCTTCCGTGCGTGACGATGCTGTCCAACAGCATCATGAACATCGCACCCTGGGGCGGCCCGACTGCTCGGGTGATGAGTGCGCTGCATCTCGAGGCAAGCCAGGTGTTCACGCCCGTGATTCCGGCCATGGCGATGGCCTGCGTGGCGACCATCCTTGTGGCTTGGTATCTCGGCCTGCGCGAGCGTGCCAGGCTCAAGCGAATCGACTGGAAGCCAGAACATTTCGAAGCCTCACCCATCGGCGGCGACGTTGACCTTGACGAGACGGACCCACCGCGCACCAGCAAGGCGAAGATGTTGTTCAACGTGGTGCTGACGGTCGCCTTGATGGTGTGCCTGGTCGTGGCCATCCTTCCGCTGCCGCT
>JAFECZ010000399.1 GCA_018241905.1 Pseudomonadota bacterium | reverse complement strand
CCGGCGGCAGCATCAGGCCCTTCTGCGAGCCGCTGACCGTGACGTCCACGCCCCATTCGTCGTGGCGGAAGTCGGCGCTCGCCAGGCCCGAGATGCTGTCGACCATCAGCAGGGCAGGGTGGCCGGCTGCATCGATGGCGCGGCGCACCGAGGCGATGTCGGAGGTGACGCCGGTCGAGGTCTCGTTGTGCACCACGCACACGGCCTTGATCTTCCTCTCGGTGTCCTTGCGCAGGCGCGCCTCGATCATGTCGGCCTGCACGCCGTGGCGCCAGCCGGGCGCGTTCGGCAGATGCTCGTCGCTTCCGCCCCGGACCAGGAACTCGGTCGACACGCCCAGTCGCGCAGCCATCTTCTGCCAGAGCGAGGCGAAGTGGCCGGTCTCGAACATCAGCACGTGGTCGCCCGGGCTCAGCGTGTTCGACAGCGCGGCTTCCCAGGCGCCGGTGCCGGAGGCCGGATAGATGACGACGGGATGCTGCGTCTTGAAGATCTTGCGGATGCCGCAGAGCACCTGCCGCCCCAGCGCGCCGAACTCGGGGCCGCGATGGTCGATGGTGGGCAGGCTCATCGCACGCAGGATGCGGTCGGGCACCGGGCTCGGGCCGGGAATCTGGAGGAAGTGCCTGCCGGTGGGGTGGGAGTCGAGTTGAAGCATGTTCGTCCTTTCATTTTTTAGTTTTGCATTCAAAACACAAAACAAGATGGGCATTAACCCGTAAACAAATGAGTTGAGGCTTTGAAAATTTGCATGCAAAATTCGGTTCGAAGGAAATGAACCGATGGCCGAAGTGATCGAAATCTCGCGCCTGGCGCTGCATGACCAGGTGGCAGCGCGGCTGCGGACCATGCTTATCGAGGGCCTCATCGCGCCCGGCGCCAAGCTCAACGAGCGCGAGCTGTGCGAGCAGTTGCGCGTGTCGCGCACGCCGCTGCGCGAGGCCATCAAGCTGCTGGCCGCTGAGGGCCTGGTGGATTTGCTGCCCAATCGCGGCGCGGTGGCCGTGAAGCTGACCGAGGCCGACGTGGTCAACACATTCGAGCTGCTCGCCACGCTCGAAGGCATGTCGGGCGAGCTGGCCGCGCAGCGCATCACCGACGCAGAGCTGGCCGAGCTGCGCGCGCTGCACTACGAGATGCTCGCCTGCTTCGCGCGGCGCGAGCTTTCGGGCTACTACCGCATCAATGCCCGCATCCACGCCGCGATCAACGACGCGGCCAAGAACCCGGTGCTCACCAGCACCTACCGCTCCATCAACGCACGCGTGCAGTCGCTGCGCTTTCGCACCAACCAGGACGAAGCCAAGTGGGCGGGCGCCGTCGCCGAGCATGGCCGGATGATCGATGCGCTGGCCGCGCACGATAGCGCTGCCATGCGCGAGGTGCTCATCGAGCACCTCAACCGCAAGCGCGACACCGTGCTGGAGCTGCTGCGCGCCGGCGAAATCTATCCACGCTCCAATCCGACCAAGGCCTGAAGGCCCTGTTGAACGCCATTCCCATGCGCATCGAGCCCGCGAGCCATCTCCAGCCAGCCGGAACCGTCCTGCCTCCCAACGAAACCTGCCATGCGCTCGCCAGGCGCCTGGCGGCCGAAACGCAGGGCGAGGTGCTCTTCGACGACGCCTCGCGCGGCCGCTATGCGACCGATGCGTCCATCTACCAGATCATGCCGGCGGGTGTGCTGGTGCCAAGGACCGAGCGAGACATCGCCACCGCCATCGACGTGGCGCGCGACCTCAAGGTGCCGGTGCTGGCCCGCGGCGGCGGCACCAGCCAGTGCGGCCAGACCACGGGCGCGGCGCTGGTCATCGACAACAGCAAGCACTTTCGGCGCGTGCTCGACCTGGACCTGGCGCGTCGCACCGTCACGGTCGAGCCGGGCATCGTGCTCGATCACCTCAACGCGCAGCTCAAGCCGCATGGCCTGTGGTATCCGGTGGACGTGTCCACCAGCGCGCAGGCCACGCTCGGGGGCATGGCGGGCAACAACTCCTGCGGCTCGCGATCCATTGCCTACGGCAACATGGTGCACAACGTGGCTGGTGCCAGCGCCTGGCTCTCCGATGGCGCCTTGGTCGACTTCGGGCCGGTGGCCGGCCTGGGCGCCCGGGCGAGCGATATCGCGCAGCACGTGCAGCAACTGGCGGTGCAGCATCGAGAGCAGATCCAGGCCCGCTGGCCCAAGGTGCTGAGGCGCGTGGCCGGCTACAACCTCGACATCTTCGACAACCAGAGCGAGAAGCCCTATACGGCGGACGGCAGCGTCAACCTCGCGCACCTGCTGATCGGCGCGGAGGGCACGCTGGCCTACACGCGCAGCCTCACGCTGAAGCTGTCCGAGTTGCCGCGCGCCAAGGTACTGGGCGTGGTCAACTTCCCAAGCTTCCGCGCAGCCATGGAGTCGGCCCAGCACATCGTGAAGCTCGGCCCCAGCGCGGTGGAACTGGTCGACCGCACGATGATCGAGCTGAGCCTGGCCAACCCCGCATTCAAGCCCACCATCGAGACCGCCCTGATCGGCCGGCCCGCCGCCATACTGCTGGTGGAGTTCTCGGGCAGCGACAAGACATCGCTGCTGCCCAGGCTCAGGGACCTGGTCGACCTGATGGGTGAGCTGGGCCTGCCGGGCAGCGTGGTCGAGATGCGCGACGACGCGCCGCAGAAGAACCTGTGGGACGTTCGCAAGGCCGGGCTCAACATCATGATGAGCCTCAAGGGCGACGGCAAGCCGGTGAGCTTCATCGAGGACTGCGCGGTGCCGCTGGAGCATCTGGCGGATTACACCGACGGGCTCACCGAAGTGTTCGCCAAATATGGCAGCCGCGGCACCTGGTATGCGCATGCTTCGGTGGGCACGCTGCATGTACGACCGATCCTGGACATGCGCACCGACGGCGCTGCCAAGATGCGCGCCATTGCAGAGGAGGCCAGCGCGCTGGTGCGCAAGTACAAGGGCGCCTTCAGCGGCGAGCACGGCGACGGCCTGTGCCGTGGCGAATGGATCGAATGGCAGTTCGGGCCCGCGCTTGGTGCGGCCTTTCGCTCCATCAAGAACAAGCTCGATCCGCTCGATCTCTTCAATCCCGGCAAGATCATCGATCCGCCCAAGATGGACGACGGCAGCTTGTTCCGTTTCGCACCCGAGACTGCGCCCAGGCCGTACCGGCGCATACCGCTCACGCCCGTGCTCGACTGGTCGGCCTGGAATGTGCAGGCCGACCCCGTGACCGAAGCGACCACGGCGCCGGGCACCGGCGGCGACGTCACCGGCGGCTTCGCCAAGGCCGTGGAGATGTGCAACAACAACGGCCACTGCCGCAAGTTCGACGCCGG
The DNA here is from genome assembly GCA_018241905.1 of Pseudomonadota bacterium. Classification (GTDB taxonomy): domain Bacteria; phylum Pseudomonadota; class Gammaproteobacteria; order Burkholderiales; family Burkholderiaceae_C; genus Variovorax. The sequence goes on along the minus strand of JAFECZ010000399.1, from coordinate 1,696 downwards.
CACCATGTGCCCGAGCTACCGGGTCACGCGCGACGAGCAGCACCTCACGCGCGGGCGCGCCAACACGCTGCGCCTGGCAATTTCGGGTCAGCTCGGACCGGACGCCTTCACCAGCGAGGCCATGCACGAGACGATGGACCTGTGCGTGGGCTGCAAGGGCTGCAAGCGCGACTGCCCGACGGGGGTCGACATGGCGAAGATGAAGATCGAATTCCTGTCGCACTACAAGAAGAAGCATGGGCATTCGCTCAAGGACAGGCTCATCGCCCGGCTGCCGGACTACGCCCATGCGGCCAGCCGCATGCCGTGGCTGTTCAATCTGCGCAACACCGTGCCGGGCGCCCGCTGGCTTGGCGAGAAGGTCCTGGGGTTTTCGGCGAAGCGTTCGCTGCCCGAGTGGCGCAGCGATACCTTCTGGCGCGCCGCCTCGGGCGATGCCTCGATGTTCGCCAGCCGCGAACAGGCGATCGCGGCCGCACAAGGGGGGCGCAAGGTGGCGGTGCTGTTCGTCGACACCTTCAATGGCAGCTTCGAAAGCGAAAACGCCCTGGCGGCCGCCCGCGTGCTCCGGGCCGCCGGCTACCTGCTGCACACGGTGCAAAAGGACGGCGGCCACCATTGCTGCGGCCGCACCTACCTGTCCAGCGGCATGGTGGAAGAGGCCAAGGCCAAGGCCGGCGCGCTGATCGATGCGCTGCTGCCGCTGGCCGAGGCGGGCATTGCAGTCGTGGGGCTCGAGCCCTCGTGCTTGCTGACGCTGCGGGACGAGACACTCGTCATGGGGCTTGGCGAGAAGGCACGGGTAATCGCAGGCCAAGCCCTGCTGTTCGAGGAATTCATTGCGCGCGAGGCCAAGGCGGGGCGTTTTCAAGTGGCGCTCAAGGCCATCGACAAGCCGGTGCTGCTGCACGGCCACTGCCACCAGAAGGCCTTCGGCGCGGTCAGCCCGATCCTCGATGTGCTCAGGCTGATTCCAGGCGCCAAGCCGGAGCTGGTCGAGAGTTCATGCTGCGGCATGGCGGGGAGCTTCGGCTACGAGGCATCGCACTACGAGGTCTCGATGCAGATGGCCGAAGTGGCCTTGCTGCCCGCCGTGCGCAAGAACCCGGACGCCATCGTGGTGGCCGACGGCACCAGCTGCAGGCACCAGATCGCCCATGGGGCGCAACGCGAGGCGATTCACGTGGCGCGGCTGCTCGAAGGGCAACTGGCCTGAGGGGCCCGACCGGCACCTGAACTGTCACCACAGTGTTAGACGGAATCATCCGGCCACGGCATCATGCCCGCCAGGATGAGCCCCATACTTCGAACCTGGACGTTCTGGATTCACGTTTCGCTGCGTGAAGAGTGTCGCTTGCACCTCGAGGCCACCAAGCTTCCGCAGATGAGGTCGCAGCCAGGCAATCGCCGTGCGGCCGCGGTGTTCAGGGACCGGGAAGACGGCGCCACCGAGGTGGTGGTGATGTCGATCTGGGATTCGATGGCGAGCATCGAGGCATTCGTGGGCAAGGACCTGCACGCGCCGTCCATTGACGCGAACGACCGGCCCAAGCTTTTCGATCATGAACCGCGGGTGCGGCACTACCCGATACGCTCCATAGACGAAGTGCCTTCGGAGATGCTGCTGCGCAAGCTCGGGATCTGAGCAGGCAGCCTGAGCTGCCGGTCAGGGGGATTCCGGGAGGTTCAGAGGGCT
>JAFECZ010000398.1 GCA_018241905.1 Pseudomonadota bacterium | reverse complement strand
GGGCACCTGCGCCTTGTCGAAGTGCAACACGTATCGCTTGCCACCGTCCAGCGGTTGCTTGGTGGTATCGACGGTGTAGGCGGTGTAGTAGGCCTCTTCCTTCGAGTTGCCGTACAGCCCCATCGCCGCCCCTACTGCGCGCTTCATCACGTAGTCAGTGCCGAGGAACTGGCGAGTGCCGAAAAGGTCGACCGAACTGGTGGTCTTGGCGATCTGCGCATCCAGGCGTGCCTGGCCTTCCTTCACGCCCGCGGAGATGGCGGCGCGCAACTTGGGGTCGAGCGCCGCCGCGTCGAAAGGCCGGCCCGGCCCGATGCCGATCTTGGCGAAGCGATCCATCGCTGCCTTTTCGCTGCTCGCCGCTGGAGTGAACTGCAGCAGGAAGTTCAGATAGTCGATGAAGCCGATGGAGGTGGCCCGCTCCTCGTCCCACGCCGGAAAGTTCAGCGCTGGCGCGGGCTCGGGCGGCCGAGTGCCGGTGTATTCGCTTAGTGGGCGAATGCGGTACTGGCGCTGCATGGCGACCAGGCCATCGTGGTCTTCCGGCCCGCTCCAGGATGTGCGCGTGAGCGTGCCGATCATCTTCGTCTCGGCACGGAACACCTTCTTGATCCCCTTGGGCACTTCGCCGTTCCAGTCGGGGCCAGCGAACAGGTAGTCTCCCGCTTCGGTGCCGGTTGCGCGCGAACCGATATAGGCGAAGTTGTGGGTGTACAGGTCGAACCACTGCAGCACGTAGTAGCGGTCTGGCGACGCCGGCACGGAAACCACCTTGGGCTCCGAACGCAGGTCCAGCCATGCCCAGGAGTACGGCGTGTCGTTGCTGGGGGTGACGATGTCCGTGTCGGCCGGCGTGAAGCCGCGTGAATAGTTGCGGTAGCGGTCGAAGCCGCCGATGTAGCCCGGGAAAGACGGGTCCGCGGCCTGCTGGAACATCGTCTTGTAGTTGTAGAGCATCGCGTACGCATACAGGTATGCGTCGGCGGCAATGTCCTTGGCTTCTGCGGGGGTTGCGGCGGGCGCGGCCACTTGCGATTGGGCCGGCGCCGGCCCGGCATGCAGCATGGTGAGGGCCGTGAGCCCTGCCAGCAGGAATCTGGAGCGCAGTGTGAATTTCATGAGTTTCCTCGGGAGTCGCTGCCGGCCTACTTGCGGGCCAGCACCTTGTGGTTGGCCACGAAGTCGTCGCGGTACTTCACGATGCTCTGCACCGACACCGGCAGGTAGGCGCGGAACAGCGCATTCCAGTTCCTGGGAACCTGGATGTTGTTGACGGCACCCGCAGCGCCGTTGAAGTTGAGCGTGATGCTGCCGTCGGCATTGGGCTTGACGTTGCGGCTGTTCAGGTGGAATGGATCGGTCACCACCCAGCCCTTCTCGTCGTACACCGTGAGGGACCAGTAGCCTGCGCGGTCGTACTGCAGGTCGGGCCTGCGGAAGGTGACCGAGCTCGGCGCGGCGTTCTTCGCGGCCTCGTCGCCGGGCAGCACCACGAAATAGAAGGCGTGCTTGGCCGGCAGGCCGCCCCAGCCGGCCAGGTTGATCATCTGGTACTGCGGGGCCTTGATGTCCTTGGCGCTGTCGACGAAGCCCTGTTCGATCACGCCCTCGGTGACGGCGCGCTGGATCAGTTGAGCGCGCAGTGGGTTGAAGGAGTCGATGTCGTACTTGACCTGCGACACGTAGGGCCTGGCCGAGGCAGCCTGCACCACCACGGAGTCCTGCCGCTGGCGCATCTCCTGCATGCCCTTGTCGTCGTTGCTGCGCGGCTGCGTGCGCATGAACAGGTAGACATGGCTGCCGTAGCTCACGTCCTTGGCCGCCAGCTTGACCGTCTGGCCTGGGTAGACCACGGCGATGGTGACCGCGTTCTCGTCGAACACATGCACCAGATGCAGCAGGTCGTAGGCCGGTACGGTGATGGTGATGCCGCCGCTGACGTCGTAGACCGCGTAGGAATAGATCAGGTCGAAGTTGGAGCGGATGACGGTCTGGTTCTTCAGGTCGATGCCATTTCGCTCGTGCCGGAACTTGTTCGGGCCGGTCTGGAGGGTCTCGGCCGCGAAGTACTTGGCCGTTTCGGCGCGCACCACGTTGTCCATGGTGACCTTCTGACCGCCGGTGGCTGCAAACGCGGGATTGGCGGGAAGGGCCTCGCCGTTCTTGCCCACGCCGGTGTCCACCGCAGGCGATGGGCCGCCCGCGGTGGGCGAGGTTCCGCATGCGCTGAGCAAGGTCAGCAGGGAAGCGCCGGCAACGGCCTGGCGTCGGTTCAGTGTCATGTTGGGTTCCAGTCGTGATGTGGTCAGTCCATGCGGACGAAGTCGGGCAGCGTGTAGCTCTTGTCGAAGAAGGGCTGCGAGGGCGCATACAGGCGGAAATAGACGAACCAGCCGTCGTGGTCCACCGTCTTCATGTGGTTCATCTCGAAGCCCTTGGGCGCCTTGGGTCCCACGTACAGGTCGATGCTGCCGTCGGCGTTGTACTTCAGGTCCTTCAGGCGGCTGTCCAGGTTGACGCTGCGAATGTCCTTGCCGCCGTTGTCGTAGGCGCGGCGGGTGTTCTCGCTGTAGAGCGTGAGCGCCCAGAACTGCTCCACCGGCACGCCCTTGGGAATGTGCAGCTTGTAGTTCTTGTCGGCACGCAGCATGCGGCCCTGGCTGTCGCGCTTGGTGGTCATGTAGACCTGGCCGGCGCCGGGCGTGGGATTGACCATGCCCTTTGTACTGGCCACCGCCTCGTAGAACCAGGTGGCGCGCTCGTCGAGCTCGACGCGGGCATCCGTCTCCTGCTCGGTGTGGAAGTCGAAGCTCTTGTACCAGTGGGTGCCCGGCCAGTAGACCTCGGTGTAGCGCGGGTTGACCTGCAGGTTGCGGATCATCAGCTCGCCCATGGCCCCGCCCTTGAGCAGCGCCGTCTTCTGCCGCGCGTCGGGGTTGAAGGGCTTGCCCTTGCCGATGCCCATGGGCAGCAGCATGGCGGTCCAGCCCTTGTCGATGTCGCGCACCGGCTCTTCGTTGATGATGGTGGAGAGCTTTTGCCAATACGCCAGGCCGCGCGGCGCGGTGGCACTCCATTCAACGTCCTTGCCCTTGATGAAGCGGCTGGCGGCCAATGGCTGGCCGGCGCGACCCATCTGGTATTGCGAGGTGAACTTGTCGAAATAGGCCGGATCGGGGTCGAGGATGCGCAGGCCGATCATGATGTTGTTGGTCGCGCTCTGGTAAACGTTGACGCCGTCCTTCTTGTACTTGGCCGGATCGTCCTCCGGCCCCACCACGATGTAGGTGGCGCCCTGGCCCTTGTCGGGTCCGGTCAGGCCCAGGTCCATCACCGGGCGCTGCCAGAAGTCGAGCACGCCGCCGGCGGTCTTGCCGGGCGGGTACTTGATCTCCACCGCGCCGGCCTTGAGGTTCGTGAAGTTGAAGATGTAGGGCGTCGTCAGGTTGGCCGTGACGATGCCGCGCTTTTCCTTCAAGGACTCCAGCACGACGAAGTCCGTGTCCTGGGTCGCCCCGTAGGCCTTGGTCTGGTTGTCACGCCAGGTGGTGATGCTCACGAGCGGCATGCTCCAGATGTAAGCCTGGGCGGCGCGCTGGTAGTCCATCTCGTCGAACAGGCGCTTCGAAGCGTCGTCGCTGAAGTAGCTGTCCTGCAGATCGATGGTGCCGATGGGCGTCTGGATTTTTTCGTTGCCATACAGCTTGCCCTTGTCCAAGGGCACCCCCTGGGCATGGGCGGCAGCCATGGCGCAGGCCATGCTGGCAGCGAGCGACAGTCGTGCGATTCTGGTTTTCATCTTCGTCTTGATTCCCTTCATTAATTGTTTGGAAATGCGGCCCTCTCGATTGGGCAGGGTTCGGTGGACCGGCGGGCTTCGTATCGGCTCAGCATCATTGCAGCGCATTTCCATGGGCACAAACGGCCGCATGGTAGTGATCGGTCGAGAGGACTTCTATCCAGAATGCGAAACGGTGCGGAAATCGCAGACGAGGGCTCGAGGGAAGACTGTCATTCGGTGTGACCATCTGGAGCCACGCTAGAATCCGCCTTCGACGCGGGCGTAGTTCAATGGTAGAACGGCAGCTTCCCAAGCTTCATACGAGGGTTCGATTCCCTTCGCCCGCTCCAGATTCCTTCCAGCAAGCACCCCGGGCCGCCCTGCGCGGCCCGTTGTTCTTTCTTCTTCATGACTCACTCGGTTTTCCGGATCGACCGCACCGCCGCTGCAGCCGCTGCCGCCACCAACGTGGCAACGGCGGGCCTGCGCGCGCGCTTCGCACTGCGTCGAAACCGAGCGATGGCGCCCACGCGCCAGCCAGCCGCACTCTCCTGCGCCCGGCGATCCCTACCCTGACTTTTCTTCTTCGCGCAAACCATCGATCGCCGGGCCCCCACCACCCGCGCGTTCGCGGCCGCCGCCTGCAACAAGACGCTGTGCAGCACGCCGCCCTTGAATTCGATTGGAATGCGCCATGCAAACAGCAACCCCCATTCACGGCGAGCGCACGCTCACCGATCTCGACCACGTCCGCCTGACCAAGCTGCAGTGCCGGCAGTCGCTGCCCGCGCTCGACGAGCTGCTGGAGATGACCGACGTGGTCAGCCCGCAGGAAGTGACGGCCGACGTGGTCACCATGCGCAGCAAGCTGGTGATTGCCGATGCGCGCAGCGGCAATCACCAGACCATCACCCTGTGCTACCCGGCCGATGCGGACCCCGCCACGGGCCAGGTCTCGGTGCTGTCGCCGGTGGGCCTGGCGCTCATCGGCACGCGCGTGGGCGCCACTGCGCGCTGGCGCACGCCGGGCGGCGAAGAAGGTGCGGCGCAGGTGCTGGACATCGTGTACCAGCCCGAGGCCAGCGGCGACTTCACGGCTTGAGTTGCACCCGCCGCTTGCGCCAGAAAAAAAAAGGCCCCTGCAGGCCGAAGCCTTGCAGGAGCCTGGCGCGCATCCGGAGCCAGAAGGCCCCGGGGCGGCGCGATCAGTTGCGCTGAACGCTGGGCGCGTAGATGTGCCGCTGGGTCGAGCTGGCCGGCTGCGCGT
>JAFECZ010000397.1 GCA_018241905.1 Pseudomonadota bacterium | reverse complement strand
GCCTGTCGAGCTCGACCTCGACGGCGGTCAACTCGCTGTCGACGGGCATCGGCAGTCTGTCGAGCTCGACCTCCACTGCAGTCAACTCGTTGTCGACGGGGATCGACAGCCTGTCGAGTTCGACCTCGACGGCGGTGAACTCGCTGTCGACGGGCATCGGCAGTCTGTCCAGTTCGACCTCCACCGCAGTCAACTCGTTGTCGACGGGGCTCGACAGTCTGTCGAGCTCGACCTCGACGGCCGTGAACTCGCTGTCGACCGGCATCACCAGCGTGTCGACGAGCGTGGGCTCGCTGTCGACCGTGGTGGCTGGCATCTCGCTCAGTACTTCCTCGCTGTCGACGGGGCTGGACAGCTTGTCTTCTTCCACGTCGGCTGGGATCGGTTCGTTGTCGACCGGGGTCGGCTCGCTGTCCACCGGCGTGAGCTCCCTGTCCACCGGCGTGAGCTCGCTGTCCACTGGCGTGAGCTCCCTGTCCACTGGCGTGAGCTCTCTGTCCACTGGCGTGAGCTCCCTGTCCACTGGGATGAGTTCGCTTTCCACCAACGTGAGTTCGCTTTCCACCAACGTGAGTTCGCTTTCCACCAACGTGAGTTCGCTGTCGACGGGCGTGAGTACGCTCTCCATCGGCGTGAGTTCGCTCTCGACGAGTGCGAGCTCGCTGTCCACGGGCGTCAGCGCCTTGTCCACCGGCGTAAGTACGCTCACGACCGACGTCGGTTCGTTGTCGACCGGTGCCAGTTCGCTGTCCACCGGCGTCAGCTCGCTGTCCACCGGCGTCAGCTCGCTGTCGACGGGTCTCTCTAGCGTGTCGACAAGCGTCACGAGCCTGTCGACCGGTGTTTCGAGCCTGTCGACCGGGTTCTCCAGCATCTCGACGACGGTCGGCAGCTTGTCGACGGGGCTGTCCACAGTTTCCACGGCGGTGGGCAGCATCGGTGCCGGCGTGGCTGCGGCGCTGGGCGGCGCAGCGGCCTACGATGCGGCGACGGGGCAGCTCACGGGGCCGTCCTTCGCCACCTACAACGCCAACGGCACCACGTCCGGCGTGAGCAGTGTGAGTTCGGCCCTCCAGGCCATCAACTCGCAGGGCATCAAGTACTTCCACGCCAACTCGGTCCTGGACGACGCACAGGCCACAGGCTCCAACGCCGTGGCCATTGGCCCGGTGGCGGTGGCGAGTGGCGTGAACGCCGTGGCCCTGGGCAATGGCGCGCAGGCCACCGGCACCAATTCGATCGCGCTCGGCACGGGCGCACTGGCGACAGGGTCGGTGGCCGTCGGCGCCAACTCGCGTGCGGGCGGTGGCGGTGCGGCCCTGGGCGACAACGCGGATGCGGGCGGCACGCCTGCGTCCAAGGGGCCGTCCGTGGTGCAGGGCACGGCCATCGGCTTCGGCGCGCTGGTGCAGGTCAACGGCGGCGTTGCCGTCGGCTCCGGCTCGGTCGCCGGCACGCCGGCCGGCGTGCCCGGCTACGTTCCAGGCGGGGCCACCGCGCAGCAGACGCAGGCGGTCGTCGCCACCACGGGCACGCAAGGTGCAGTTTCCGTCGGCGATGCGGCAAGCGGGCAGTACCGCCAGATCACCGGCGTGGCCGCGGGTGCGGCGGACAGCGATGCAGTCAACGTCGCGCAGCTCAAGGCAACCAACAACGACGTCAGCCAGGTCACCCAGCAGATCAACACCCAGCAGCGGCAGATCCAGTCGCTGTCGAACGACATCGCGAACGTCTCGCGCCTGGCGTACTCGGGTGTTGCAATGTCCTTCGCCATGACGGGAACCTATCTGCCGACGCTTGCGCCGGGCGAGAAGGCTGTGGGCGTTGGCCTGGGCGGCTACCAGGGCTACGGCGCCGCGGCGCTGGTCTACAAGCAGCTGTCCAAGGACGGCGGCATGAGCTGGGGCGGCGGTCTGTCGTCCACCGGCAGGGAGTGGGGCTTGAACGTCGGCGTCGGCTGGAAATGGAATTGATCCGGTTGCCGCGCCGCGGCTCTTTCGAGTGAAGCTGTCCGAATGCGCGTCGGCATTTCGGTCATCACCCATGCGGGACAGAACATCTGGGAAAACGGCATGGGCCAGAACGTGCTTTTCCTGGCCCAGCTTCTGCAGCGGGTGCAATTCGTCGAACGGGTCGTGCTGCTCGAGGTGGGCGACCAGGGCCGCCTGCCGCCCCAGGTCGATACGGCGGCGCTGGGCCTGCAACTGCTGCGGCCCGAGCAGGCCACGGATGCGATCGACGTGGCGATCGAAATGGCCGGCGCCCTGCCAGCCGAGTGGCTGGCCTACTTCCGGGCCTGCGGCGGCAAGGCCGCGTACCTGTGCGTGGGCCAGCCGCACGCCGGATTGGCCGAGCCCATCCTGTTCACCGACCGCTCCAGCGCCATGCGCTACGAGCGCTGCGACCAGGTCTGGGTGCTGCCCAAGGATGTGCCGTTTGCGCCGATGCTGCGCACGCTGCATCGCTGCCCGGTGTTGGCGGCGCCTTACCTCTGGTCGCCGTATTTCCTGGCCCGGCGCATCGAGGAGGTCGAGCGCGCCGCCTGTTGCTTTGGCTACCAGCGGGGCCGTGCGGCCGCGTGGCGCGTGGCGATCTTCGAGCCCAACATCTCGGTGGTGAAGAGCTGCGTCGCGCCCATGCTGATCTGCGACCTGGCCTATCGAGGGCAGCCGGGCCGAATCGCCTCCATGCAGGTGCTGAACACCTTGCACATGAAGAACCACCCCACTATGCTCTACCTGGCGAATTCGCTCGATCTGGTGCGCGAACACAAGGCGGTGTTCCATGGCCGCAACGACTTCGCCGGCTTCATGGCGCAGCACGCGGACGCGGTCGTGGCGCACCAGTGGCACAACGAGCAGAACTACGCCTATCTCGACGCGCTGTACGGCGACTTTCCCCTGATCCACAACTCGCCCTGGCTGAAGAATGCCGGCTACTACTACCCGGACTTCGATGTGCACGCCGGCGCCCGGCAGCTTCTGCATGCGCTCGATGTGCACGACCAGCAGATCGACAGCTACCGCGCGCGTTCCAGGCGGGTGATCGATTCGGTTTCCCCGCAGGCGCAGTCCAACGTCGACGCCTACGCGCGGCTGTTGCTGCAACTCGTGGAGAGCAAGTGACCGCGCGCCTTGTCGACGGCAGCCGCGGCCTGCGGGTGGGCGTGTCCATCTTCATCCGCAAGGGCGAGCAGAGTCTTTGGGAGAACGGCATCTTCCAGAACTGCCTGTTTCTCGTGCTGCTGCTGCTCAAGTCGCCCTGCGTGAAGGAGGTGGTGCTGGTGGCCGGGGGCGGCGATGGTGGGCCCCAGGATGCATCCGCCTTCCTGGTCGACTCGCCGGTGCCCATCATCGACATGGCTGCGGCGTTGCAGCGGCTGGACCTCATGATCGAGATGAGCGCGCAGTTGGGCCGCGAATGGATCGCGGATTTCCACGGGCGCGGCGGACGGGTGGTGTCGATGCGCGTGGGAAACGACTTCGTGATCGACATCGAGCGCATGACCTTCGACAAGCCGCATGGCTTGCTGATTTCGGGCGCTGCCTACGACGAGGTCTGGACGCTCCCAGAATACGAGAACGTCTGCGCGCCGTACTTCGGCGCGGCGTTCCGCGCGCCAGTCAAGCTGATGCCGCACCTGTGGCACCCAATGGTGCTCGAGCGAGCGCGCGCGCGCGCCGGAGATGCCGGTGCCTTCGAGTACCGGCCCGGCCGCAAGCGCTGGCGCGTGGGCATCTTCGAGCCCAACATCTGCATGGTCAAGACCAGCTTCACGCCCATGCTCGCATGCGAGGTGGCGCATCGCGCGCGGCCGCGCATGCTCGAGCACCTCTGGGTCTACAACAGCTTCCACCTGAAGGACAAGGCCGGCTTCGTGAGCTTCGCGCAAAGCCTCGACGTGGTGCGCCACGGCCTCGCGTCCTTCGAGGGACGCTTTCCGTTGTTCCAGGTCATGCCGATGCATGTGGATGCGGTGCTGGCGCACCACTGGGAGAACGCCCAGAACTACCTGTACTACGAAGCCTTGTACGGGGGCTTCCCGCTCGTCCACAACTCGCACCTGCTCGGCGACTGCGGCTACCGCTATCACGGCTTCGACTGCGAAGAGGGCGGTGCGGCGCTTCTGCGTGCATTCGACGAACACGATGCAGACCTACCCGCCTTCCGCGAGCGAGCGCGGAGCTTTCTGCGCACGCTGGACCCCGAGCATGAGCACAACGTGCGAACCTACACTGCGGCCATCGAAGCCTTGATGTCCCGCTCATGAGTCCACGCCGTCTTCTTGCCGCCGCCGCACTTTCCGTTGTTGCCGGGGCGGCGCAGGCGCAGCAGGTGCCGGCATCGCCGACGCCCGTGACGCCGCAGGACAAGCTCAGCGCGGCAGCGGCCAGCGTTGGCGTCAAGCGTTGCCTGCCGGCCATCTCCAGGCTGTCGAGCCTGACGCTGCAAGGTAGCCGCAACCATGATCTGCTGCTCGACTGGGATCGCAAGCGGCCCAACGACGGCGTGGTCTTCGGTTTCCTGGGCCTTGAGTACCCGAATGCCGGCGTCGCCGCGTCCATCACCTCGGTGCCTGAGAGCGACGGCAGTTGCACGGTTGCCGCCGAGCGTATCTCGGTCGCACCCTATACCTGCGCCAGCATCGCCCAGCAGGAACTGGCGGGCTACCAGATGAGCCGGCTGCTGCCGGTGTATGCGGTCTATGTCGATCCGAAGGAGCCCAATTCGTCCGTCTCGCTGATCGATTCGCCACCGGGATGCCTCGTGATCCGCCGCTTTGTCGAATACTCGTGGCACGATCCGGCAAAGGCCGTCGGTGCGCAGCAGCCCGCCACGGCTGCGGCCAGGCGCTAGCCAGGCAAGCGAATCACCATCGACTCCCGGATTGGCAAGCACATGAAGATCGGACGAATCATTCTCGGCACGTTGGTGTTGGCGGCCGCGGCCGCCGCGGCGGGCTGGGCGAGCCTGGACAAGGAAACGCGCGGGCTGCTGGCTACGCTGCCCACCAACCGCGATGTGCTCTTCTGGAGCCAGCCCCAGCGCGACG
>JAFECZ010000396.1 GCA_018241905.1 Pseudomonadota bacterium | reverse complement strand
AACGGCGCAACCCCGAGCGTGGCCGGCGGATGCGCGGTCTGCTTCCTGGTTGCCACGCGCAGCAGGTCGTTGGCCAGGCGCTGCGCCTTGAAGCCCACCTCGACCATGCCCGTGCGAACCGCCTTGATGGTGGCCGGGTTGGTGGCGTTGAGGAAGAACATGGCCGCAGCGTTGCCGGGCCGGAAGCTCTTCTGGCCCATCTTGCGCAAGAGGTTGCGCATGTTCATCGACACGTCGCCGAAGTCGATCTTCACCGGGCAGGGCGTGAAGCACTTGTGGCAGACCGTGCAGTGGTCGGCCACGTCCTCGAACTCTTCCCAGTGCTTGATGCTGATGCCGCGGCGCGTCTGCTCCTCGTAGAGGAAGGCCTCCACCAGAAGCGACGTGGCCAGGATCTTGTTGCGGGGCGAGTACAGCAGGTTGGCGCGCGGCACATGCGTGGCGCACACCGGCTTGCACTTGCCGCAGCGCAGGCAGTCCTTGACCGAATCGGCAATGGCGCCGATGTCGCTCTGCTGCATGATCAGCGACTCGTGGCCCATCAGGCCGAAGCTGGGCGTGTAGGCGTTGGTCAGGTCGACGTGCAGCGTCTGGGCGCCCTGCCCCTGCTCGCGCAGCAGCTTGCCCTTGTTGAAACGACCCTCGGGGTCGACGCGGCGCTTGTATTCGGTAAAGGGCGCCAGCTCCTCGTCCGTCAGGAATTCCAGCTTGGTGATGCCGATGCCGTGCTCACCGGAAATGACGCCGTCCAGGCTGCGGGCCAGCACCATGATGCGGGCCACGGCGGCATGCGCCGTCTGCAGCATCTCGTAGTTGTCGCTGTTGACCGGGATGTTGGTGTGCACGTTGCCGTCGCCGGCATGCATGTGCAGCGCCACCCACACGCGGCCCTTGAGCACGCGCTGGTGAATGGCATTGCACTCGGCCAGGATGGGCGCAAAGGCGACGCCGGAGAAGATCTGCTGCAGCGGCGCGCGGATCTGGGTCTTCCAGCTGGCGCGCAGGGAATGGTCCTGCAGGTGCGGGAACAGCGCGTCCACGTCGCGCAGCCAGCCGGCCCAGCGGCCCTGCACTTCCTGCACCAGCGCCACGGCCTGGGCCACGCGGTCTTCCAGCAGCTCGGCAGAAGGAATGTCGTTGGCGTCGTCCGTCTTGCCCAGCGGCAGGTTGCCACGGGTCAGGAAGGCCTCCAGCGCGCTGCACAGCTCCAGCTTGTTCTTCAGGCTCAGCTCGATGTTGATGCGCTCGATGCCGTCCGAATACTCGGCCATGCGCGGCAGCGGGATCACCACGTCCTCGTTGATCTTGAAGGCGTTGGTGTGGCGGCTGATGGCGGCGGTGCGCTTGCGGTCCAGCCAGAATTTCTTGCGCGCCTCGGGGCTGATGGCGATGAAGCCTTCGCCGCTGCGCGAATTGGCGATGCGCACCACCTCGGAGGTGGCGCGGGCTACCGCGTCGGCGTCGTCGCCGGCGATGTCGCCCACCAGCACCATCTTGGGCAGCCCGCCGCCGTGCTTCTTGGACTTGGTGGCATAGCCCACCGCCTTGAGGTAGCGGTCGTCCAGGTGCTCCAGGCCGGCCAGCATCACGCCCGTGCGGCGCTGCTCGGCGAACATGAAGTCCTTGATCTCGACGATGCTGGGCACCGCGTCCTTGGCGTTGCCGAAGAACTCCAGGCACACCGTGCGGGTGTGCTCGGGCATGCGGTGCACCACCCAGCGGCAGCTGGTGATGAGGCCGTCGCAGCCTTCCTTCTGGATGCCCGGCAGGCCCGAGAGGAACTTGTCGGTCACGTCCTTGCCCAGGCCCTCCTTGCGGAAGCTCTTGCCCGGAATTTCGAGGCGCTCGGTGCGCAGCAGGGTCTTGCCGTCGGCTGCGTAGTAGGTCAGGTCGAACACCGCCACTTCGGCGTCGTGGATCTTGCCCAGGTTGTGGCCCACGCGGGTCACTTCCAGCCATTCGGCCTGCGGCGTGACCATGCGCCACGAGGCCAGGTTGTCCAGTGCAGTGCCCCACAGCACGGCCTTCTTGCCGCCTGCGTTCATGGCCACGTTGCCGCCCACGCACGAGGCTTCTGCCGAGGTCGGGTCGACCGCGAAGACGAAGCCGGCCCGCTCGGCCGCATCGGCCACGCGCTGGGTGACCACGCCCGCCTCGGTGTAGATGGTGGGCACCGGCGATTCCAGGCCGGGCAGCGCGACCAGCTCGACCTCGGTCATGGCCTCGAGCTTCTCGGTGTTGATGACGGCGCTGTTCCAGGTGAGAGGGATGGCGCCGCCCGTGTAGCCGGTGCCGCCTCCGCGCGGAATGATGGTCAGGCCCAGCTCGACGCAGGTGCGGACCAGCTCGGCCATCTCGGCCTCGGTGTCGGGCGTGAGCACCACGAAGGGGTATTCGACCCGCCAGTCGGTGGCGTCGGTGACGTGCGAGACGCGCGACAGGCCATCGAACTTGATGTTGTCCTTGGCCGTGACCCGGTTCAGTGCCCGGGTGGCCTTGCGGCGCAGCTGGGCCACGTCGCGGAACTTGGCGTCGAAGGCGTCGATGGCTTGCGACACCAGCCCGGTGAGCTCGCCCACCAAGGCGTCGCGCTGGGCGTCGGCATCGGGGGTGCGGCGCTTCTGCACCTCGGCCATGCGGTGGTGCAGGGCCTCGACCAGCTGGCTGCGCCGGCGCGGGTTGTCCAGCAGGTCGTCCACCAGGTACGGGTTGCGCTGGACCACCCAGATATCGCCCAGCACTTCGTAGAGCATGCGGGCCGATCGGCCCGTGCGGCGCTCGGCGCGCAGAACCTGGAGCAGTGACCAGCCACGTTCGCCCAGAAGGCGGATGACGATCTCGCGGTCGGAGAAGCTGGTGTAGTTGTACGGGATCTCGCGCAGTCGCACCGGCTCGGCAGCCTGCGACAACAACGCGGTCAGCGCGGTCGGAGCATTCATCGGGATGGGGGCCTCGGCTGGGCGCTGCGCGCCCCATGAGCCGGGGCCCACCATTTTAAGGCAGGCTCGCGGGCCCTGCCCCGGCGCCCTAAAAGAGAACCCTGCTGCGGATGGTGCCGGGCACCTGCGCCAGCTTTTCGAGGGCCAGGTCCGAATAGGCCGCGTCGATGTCGGTCACCACGTAGCCGATCTTGTCGTTGGTCTGCAGGTATTGCGACGCGATGTTGATGCCGTACTCGGCAAACACGCGGTTGATTTCCGACAGCACGCCCGGCACGTTGCGGTGGATGTGCAGCAGGCGGTGCTTGCCGGGGTGCGCCGGCAGCGCCACCTCGGGGAAGTTCACCGACGAGGTGGTGGTGCCGTTGTCGCTGTACTTCACCAGCTTCTCGGCCACCTCCAGCCCGATGTTGGCCTGCGCCTCCATGGTGGAGCCGCCGATGTGGGGCGTGAGGATGACGTTGTCCAGGCCCCGCAGCGGCGACTGGAACTCGTCCTTGTTGCTCTTGGGCTCGACCGGAAACACGTCGATGGCGGCGCCCAGCAGCTTCTTGTCCTTCAGCGCCTTGGCCAGAGCGTCGATTTCCACCACGGTGCCGCGCGAGGCGTTGATGAGGATGGACCCGGGCTTCATGGCCGCCAGTTCGCGCTCGCCGATCATCCACTGCGTGGAAGGCAGCTCGGGCACGTGCAGGCTGACGATGTCGCTTTGCGCGAGCAGATCGTGCAGGTCGCGCACCTGGCGGGCGTTGCCCAGCGGCAGCTTGGTCACCACGTCGCAGAAGGCCACCTGCATGCCCAGCGCCTCGGCCAGCACCGACAGCTGCGCGCCGATGGAGCCGTAGCCCACGATACCCAGCGTCTTGCCCCGGATCTCGAAGGCGTTCTCGGCCGACTTGAGCCAGCCGCCGCGATGCGCCACGGCGCTCTTCTCGGGCACGCCGCGCAGCAGCAGGATGGCCTCGGCCAGCACCAGTTCGGCCACCGAGCGGGTGTTGGAATACGGCGCGTTGAACACCGCCACGCCGTGCTCGCGTGCGGCATCCAGGTCGATCTGGTTGGTGCCGATGCAAAACGCCCCCGCCGCCACGAGCTTGGGCGCGGCCTCGAACACGGCACGCGTGAGCTGCGTGCGCGAGCGGATACCCAGGAAATGCACGTCCGCCAGGCGCGCCTTCAGCTCATCCTCGCCCAGCGCGCCGGCCACCTGCTGCACCTGCGTGTAGCCCTGCTCGCGCAGCAGCTTCACGGCCGACGGGTGGATGCCCTCGAGCAGCAGGAAATGGATCTTGTCCTTGGGGAGCGAGGTGCGCGCTTGGTTCATGAAAGCCTTCTTGCAAGAGGTAGACGAAAGAAAACCGAAGGGTTTTCACGGTGGAGGCGAGCTGCAAAACGTGTGACAAACGCTGACTCCGCCGTGTAACAACTGACACATACCCTACACGGCTTCGTATTTCCCAAGCAGGAGTGTTCCCTTATGCAGATCAAGACCGCGGCGATGGGTGCCGCGCTGGCCGCCGCGCTGGTCGCCCCCGTTCATGCTCAAACCGAAATCCAGTGGTGGCATTCCATGAGCGGCCCGCTGGGCGAATGGGTCAACGACCTGGCCAAGCAGTACAACGCCAGCCAGAAGGAGTACAAGGTCGTGCCCACGTACAAGGGCCAGTACGATGAATCGATGACCGCCGCCATTGCCGCCTTCCGCGCCGGCAACGCACCGGACATCCTGCAGGTGTTCGAAGTGGGCACCGCCACCATGATGGCCTCCAAGACCGCCATCAAGCCGGTGGCCGAGGTGATGAACATGGGCGGCGCCAAGTTCGACCCCAGCGTGTACGTGCCCGCCGTGGCCGGCTACTACACCGCCCCCAATGGTCAGATGCTGAGCTTCCCGTTCAACAGCTCGACGACCATCTTCTATTACAACAAGGACGCCTTCAAGGCCGCCGGCCTCGACCCCGAGAAGGCCCCCACCACCTGGCCCGAGGTGATGGCCGCCGCGGACAAGCTCAAGGCCAGCGGCCACAAGTGCCCCTTCACCACCAGCTGGATGAGCTGGACCCAGCTCGAGAGCTTCTCGGCCTGGCACAACACGCTGTACGCGACCCAGAACA
>JAFECZ010000395.1 GCA_018241905.1 Pseudomonadota bacterium | reverse complement strand
GACGAGCCCTTCGGCGCGCTCGACGCCATGACGCGCGAGAAGATGAACCTGGAGCTGCGCCGCATCTGGGCCACCGGCGAGCGCAAGACGGTGATGCTGATCACCCACAGCATTCCCGAGGCCATCTTCCTGTCCGACCGCGTGATCGTGATGAGCGAGCGCCCGGGCAGCATCGCCGCCGAATACGAGATCGACCTGCCCGCCGACCGCGGCCTGGACATCATGGGCTCGCCCGCATTCGCCGCCTATGCGAAGACCGTGCGCTCGCACTTCTTCGCGCAAGGCAGCCTGGACCACTGAAAGAAGGGCTGGCCATGTCGACGCCGGCACCGCGCTTTTCCATCGAGGAGATCCGCTTCTTCGAGCGCGACGTGGTGCTGCGCCTGCCCTTCCGCTTTGGCGCGGCCACCGTCACGTCCTGCCCGCAGGTGTACGTGCGCGCGCGCATCCGCCTGCCGGATGGCCGCACCAGCGAAGGCTGCGCGGCGGAGATGCTGATTCCCAAGTGGTTCGACAAGAACCCTGAGCTATCCAACGAGGACAACTTCGCGCAGCTGCGGCGCGCGCTGCAGTTGGCCCGCGCCGCATACACCTGCGGCACACGGGCGCAGACCGCCTGGCGCCATTTCGCCAGCCACTACCAGGCGCTGCTGGACGCCGGCGAAGCGGCAGGGCTGAACCCGCTCGCGACCTGCTACGGCCCCGCGCTGATCGACCGCGCCTTGCTGGACGCGCTGTGCCTGCACGCCTCCTGCAGCTTTGCGCACGCCATGTCGGCCAACCTGTGCGGCATGGTGCCGGCCGAGCTCGCGCCCGACCTGCAAGGCTTCGATTTCGATGCCTTCGCGAAGTCGAGGCAGCCGCGCCGGCGCATCGCCGCGCGGCACACGGTGGGCCTGGCCGATGCGATCGAGGACGCGGAACTGGCCTACCCGCCTCGCGACGGTCTGCCCGCCTCGCTGCAGGCGGCCATCGCGCGCTACGGGCATCGCCACTTCAAGCTCAAGCTGTGCGGGGACACCGACGCGGACGTGCAGCGCCTGGCGCGCATCGCGCAACTTGCAGACCCGGTGGCCGAACTGGTGACGCTGGACGGCAACGAGCAGTACGCCGATGCGGCGGCTTTCCAGGACTTCCTCGATGCCTTCCTGGCCGAACCATCGCTTCGCGGCCTGGCCGGCAAGTGCGCCTTCATCGAGCAACCCATCCAGCGCGCAGCGGCACTGCAGCACGACCTGAGCGCAGCGGCGCAGCGCATGCCGCTTCTCGTGGACGAATCCGACAGCCGGCTGGACAGCTTCGTGCAGGCACAGCCGCTGGGCTACACCGGCGTCTCGAGCAAGAGCTGCAAGGGCTTCTACAAGTCGGCCATCAATGCGGCGCGGTGCGCCCGGGCTGGCGTGCGGCGCCGGCTCTTCCTCTCCGGCGAAGACCTCACGATGCAGGCGGGCGTGGGCGTGCAGCAGGACCTGGCACTGGTCGGATGGCTCGGCCTGGCGCACGTCGAACGCAACGGCCATCACTACGTGAACGGCATGGCCGCACTGCCCGAAGACGAGCAGCGCAACTTCCTGCGCGCCCACCCGGCGCTCTACGTGCAAAGCGATGGCGCCGTCCGGCTGCGCATCGAGAACGGACAGATCGACCTGGGCTCGGTCGTAGGGGCCGCCGGCTTTGGCGGTACCGGCATGGGAGCGGGCATCCAATGGGATGCCATGCGAACCAACTGGTGAATTAATCGGACCCGAAGCGTCCGTACAAACCCTCGGCTTCCCGTCATTTTCCAGCAAGGAACGCTATTGACCTCGAACAACGCTCAGCCCTAGAATTTCCGTTATTCACTACTCAGTGAATTAAAGCCACATCGGAGACCTCGAGACATGATTCGCCTTGCCCGCCTCGCCGCCGCCAGCACCATCGTTGTGCTGGCCAGCCTTGCTTCTGCCAGTGCCCTGGCACAGCACGCCTATCCCAGCAAGCCCATCCGCGTGGTGGTGCCCTTTGCTGCAGGCAGCACCACCGACATCATTGCCCGCGCCATCACCGACAAGATGAGCACCAGCATGGGCCAGCCGCTGATCATCGAGAACCGCGGCGGCGCCAGCGGCACCATCGGCCAGCAAATCGTGGCCACGGCCGCGCCGGACGGCTACACGATCATGATCCACTCGTCGTCGCACACGGTCAGCCCCTCGACTTTCGCCAAGCTGCCCTTCGACACGGTGCACGACTTCGCGGGCATCACGCCCATCTCCAGCCTGCCCAATGCGCTGGTGATCTCGCCCGCCAAGAACATCAAGACCCTGCAGGAGCTGCTGGCCGCCGCGCGCGCCAAGCCGGGCAGCATCAACTACGCATCGGCCGGCCAGGGCAGCGCCACGCACCTGAACGCCGAGAAGTTCCGCGTGGCCGCCAGGATCGAGGCCACCAACATCCCCTTCAAGGGATCGGGCGAGGCGGTGACCGAGGTGATGGCCGGCCGCGTGGACTACTATTTCTCGCCCATCGCCCCGGTGATCGGCCAGATCAAGGAAGGCCAGCTGCTGGCCCTGGCCGTGGGTTCGCCCAAGCGCGCCAGCGCCCTGCCCAACGTGCCCACCACCAGCGAAGCCGGCGTGCCGGGTTCGGAGTTCAACTTCTGGATCGGAATGATGGCCCCGGCCAAGACCCCGCGCGACGTGGTCAACCGCCTGCACGACGAAGTGCAGAAGGCGCTGGCCAGCCCCGAGGTGAAGGAGCGTTTCGCCAAGCTGGGCGCCGACGCGTGGACGCTCAAGCCCGAGCAGTTCGACGCCTACATCAAGGAAGAGATCAAGAGCAACGCGGTGCTGGTCCAGGCGGCCGGACTGCAGCCGCAGTAAGCGGCATCCGCGACAACCCAATTTCCAATCGGAGGACAACACATCATGGCAACCCAACGACTCGGCCTCATCATGCACGGCGTCACCGGACGCATGGGCATGAACCAGCACCTGATCCGCTCCATCTGCGCCATCCGCGCACAGGGCGGCGTGACCCTTTCCAACGGCGACAAGGTCATGCCCGACCCGATCCTCGTCGGCCGCAACGCCGAGAAGATGGAGGCGCTGGCCAAGGCCCACGGCATTGCACGCTGGGGCACCGACCTCCACGCCGCGCTGGCCAATCCGGACGACACCGTCTTCTTCGATGCCGGCACCACCCAGATGCGCCCCACCCTCCTGGCCAAGGCCATCCGCGCCGGCAAGCACGTGTATTGCGAGAAGCCCATCGCCACCAACCTCAACGAGGCGGTGGAGATCGCCCGCCTGGCCGAGGAAGCGGGCAAGGCCCGGGGCATCAAGCATGGCGCCGTGCAGGACAAGCTCTTCCTGCCCGGCCTGCGCAAGCTCGACATGCTGCGCCGCGCGGGCTTCTTCGGCCGCATGCTCAGCGTGCGCCTGGAGTTCGGCTACTGGGTGTTCGAAGGCGACCTGCAGCCCATCCAGCGCCCGAGCTGGAACTACCGCAAGGAAGACGGCGGCGGCATGATCCTGGACATGATGTGCCACTGGCGCTACGTGCTGGACAACCTGTTCGGCGAAGTGAAATCGGTCAGCTGCCTGGGCACCACGCACATCCCCACCCGCTGGGATGAGGCCGGCAAACCCTACGCCGCCACCGCGGACGATGCGGCCTACGCCACCTGCGAGCTCACGGGCCACAACGGCGAGCCGGTGATCGCGCAGCTCAACATGAGCTGGGTCACACGCGTGCGCCGCGACGACCTGGTGACCTTCCACGTCGACGGCACCGACGGCTCGGCCGTCGCGGGGCTGTCCAGCTGCCGCGCCCAGTCGCGCGTGGCCACGCCGCGCCCGGTGTGGAACCCCGACGAGAAGCAGACCATGAACTTCTTCGACCAGTGGCAGGAAATCCCGGATTCGCAGGTCTACGACAACGGCTTCAAGATCCAGTGGGAACACTTCATCCGCCACGTGGTGGAAGACGCGCCCTACAAGTGGACGCTGCCCGAAGGCGCCAAGGGCGTGCAGCTGGTCGAGAAGGCGCTGGAAAGCTGGCAGGAGCGCCGCTGGATCGACGTGCCGGCGCTGAAGATCTGAACGAGCGCACCATGGCCCTGACCATCAACCTCCCCACCGCCGGCGCCGCGCTGGCGCCCTATACCCTGCAGGGCCGCGTGCTGGCGCGTGCGCCCGCAGGCCTGAAGTTCAACCGCATTGCCTACTCGGCCGCGCACGTGGTGGCCAACCCGCTGGCGGCCGTCGACCCGTGGCTGCAGGCGGCCGTCGACTGGGACGCCACCATCGACTACCGGCGCCACCTGTGGTCGCTGGGCCTGGGCGTGGCCGAGGCCATGGACACCGCGCAGCGCGGCATGGGACTGGACTGGAAGACCTCGCTGGAACTCATCCGCCGCTCCATCGACGCGGCCAAGGATATTCCCGGCGCCTTCCTGGCCAGCGGCTGCGGCACCGACCACCTCGACATCGATGCCGTGAAGAGCGTGGACGACGTCATCCGCGGCTACGAGGAGCAGATGGCCGCCATCGAGGCCCTGGGCGGCAAGCTGATCATCATGGCCAGCCGCGCCCTGGCCCGCGTGGCCAAGGGCCCGGCCGACTACGAGCGCGTGTACGACCGCGTGCTGCGCCAGGCCAGGCAGCCGGTGGTGCTGCACTGGCTGGGCGACATGTTCGACCCGGCGCTGGCCGGCTACTGGGGCAGCAGCGATGCCGACAAGGCCATGGACACGGCGCTGGCCGTGATCGCCGCCAACCCGGGCAAGGTCGACGGCATCAAGATCTCGCTGCTGGACAAGGACAAGGAAATTGCCATGCGCCGCCGCCTGCCCAAGGGCGTTCGCATGTACACCGGCGATGACTTCAACTATGCCGAGCTGATCGCCGGCGACGGCGTCGGCAGCGAACCCACGCACGGCAAGAGCGATGCGCTGCTGGGCATCTTCGACGCCATCGCGCCGGCCGCGAGCGCCGCGCTGGGCGAGCTGGCACAGGGCAACGAGCAGAAGTTCCACGACATCCTCGGCCCCACGGTGCCGCTGTCCCGCCACA
>JAFECZ010000394.1 GCA_018241905.1 Pseudomonadota bacterium | reverse complement strand
GTCTTGGTGTGGCAGGACCTCATGCTGGCCAACATGGACTACCCGGGCGACGACCCGGACTTCCTGGACGAGCTGCGCGCCGAGCTGGCGCAGCAATTGCCCGCGCTGCAGTCCCACCCCAGCCTGGCACTGGTGTGCGGCAACTCCGAAGTGGAGCAGCAGGCGGCCATGTACGGCGCGGCGCCGGCGCTTTGGCAGCCGGCGCTGTTCCATGCCCTGTTGCCGAAATGGATCGCGCAGCACTTGCCGGACACCGCCTACTGGCCGTCCAGCGCGAGCGGGGGCGACTTTCCGCACCAGCCCAACCGGGGCACGTGCTCGTACTACGGAGTCGGCGCCTATCGGCGCGAGCTGGACGACGCACGCCACAGCGGCCTTCGCTTTGCCAGTGAGTGCCTGGCTTACGCCAACATTCCCTCGGACGACGGCCTGACGCGGCTGCCCAAAGGCGCGGCGACCGCGCCGCAGCAGGCGGCCTGGAAGTCGCGCGTGCCGCGCGACCTGGGGGCAGGGTGGGATTTCGACGACGTGCGCGACCACTACGTCGAGCAGCTGTTCGGCGAACGCGCGGATGCGCTGCGCGCCAGCGACCCCCAACGCTACCGCGCCCTTGGCCGCGCGGCCAGCGCCGAGGCCATGGGCCGCGCCTTCACCCAATGGCGCGCAAGCGATTCGCGCTGTGCGGGCGCCCTGGTCTGGTTTCTTCGCGATCTGTGGCCCGGCGCCGGCTGGGGCCTGCTCGACGACCAGGGCCAACCCAAGGCGGCGTTCCATGCATTGGCGCGCGTGCTGCAGCCTGTCTGGCTGGGTTGGATCGACAACGGCCTGAACGGCATGGAGCTTCACTGGGCCAATGAGGGCGCGCAGGGAATCGAAGCCACCGTCCATGTCCAGGCCTGGCGCCATGGCAAGCAATCGGTCGCACGGGGCAGTCAGCCGCTTTTTCTGCCGCCCCGCGGCCGCGGCCGGCTCGGGCTGGCGGACATGCTGGGAGGCTTCGTCGACCTGAACTGGGCCTACCGCTTCGGTCCGATGGCCGCCGAACTGGTGCAGGCCACGCTGGTCGACCAGGGCGGCCGCGTGCGGGCCTCTGCCCTGCACTTTCCCTCGGCGCTGCTGGCGCGGCGCGGCGCCGTCGGCCTGTCGGCCGAGGTTCGCCGGGCCGCCGACGGCAGCATGCGCGTGCAGCTTCGCGCTCAATCGGCAGCGCTGGGCGTGCATTTCGAGGCGCGCGGCTGGGCGCCGTCGGATGAATATTTCCACCTGTCGCCTGGCGAGGAGCGGACTGTGCAACTGCGGCGGCTGCCGACGCACGACGCGCACGCCCATCTGGGCGCCTGCGTCACCGCCTTGAACACGCACGAGATCCTGCCAATCGAGTTTCACCATCCAGACACATGACTGATTCCTCGCTCACCTGGGCCGAGACGCGTGCCCTGATTCGTTCGGACATGGAGCGCGTGGTTCTGCACCTGCGCGCCGATTCGCTCATGCACCGCATCTACTACACCCTGCTGCCGGGCTTCCAGGTGCTGCTGTGGTATCGAGTGTCGCGCTACCTCTACCTTCGAGGCCACAGGCATACGGCACGCCTCATTTCGCTTCTTGCGCTCTATCTCACCAACGCGGAGATCCCGCCCACCACTTCCATCGGGTCGTCCGCGCTGATCGCGCATGCCAGCGGTGTGACGGTCTTCGCGCGCGTCGGTGCCCGACTGACGATCTATGGTCAAGGCGGCTTTGGCGGGGGCTTTGGCGAGGATGACATCGGTGCAGGACCGGGCTATGCCGTGGTCGGCGACGACGTGACTATCGCATTCGGTGCCCGCGCATTCGGCGCGGTGCACATTGGTGACGGCGCCAAGTTCGGTCCCGGCGCACAGACCACGCGCGACGTGCCGGCCGGCGCGCTCGTCATGTGGCCGCAATCGCGCATCATCGGCGGCGATGCGCAACCCGCGTCGAACGGCCCTTGAGAAATCGGGCAGCGCGCGCGGGTCAGTGCGCGCCGGCGCTCACCACCACCGCCACTTCCGCCGCTGGCGGCGTATTGCGGCTGCGCCCGCAGCGCACGATGCCGTCGATCATCACCATGCCCACGCCCGGGATGTCGCCCAGCTGCACGCTTTCGAGCAGCGTGGCGCCGGCGGTGTGCTGCGCCTTGTCCATGAAGACGAAGTCCGCATCGCGGCCCGCTTCGATCAACCCGCAGTTGAGCTTGCGCATGCGCGCCGTGTTGCCGGTGGCAAAGCAGAAAACGATCTCGGCCGGAATCTCCGCCATCGACGAAATGAGCGACACCATGCGCAGGATGCCCAGCGGCTGCACGCCCGAGCCGGCCGGCCCGTCGGTGCCCAGGATCACGCGGTGCGGGCACTTGAGCTCGATGGCCGCGCGCGCCGCACCGATGGCCACGCGCTCGTTGCCGTTGTGCACGATCTCGATGCCGCGCGTGCTCTTCTCGCACAGCTCGCACACATGCTTCATCGGCAGCGAGGTGTGGCCGCCGTTGATGTGGCCGATGATGTCGGCGTCGGCCTCCAGCACCGTGTCCTTGTCGATGTAGCCCGAGCCCGGTACCGAGGGGCCGCCGGTGTGGATGGTGCTCTGCATGCCGTACTTGCGCGCCCAGGCCACCATTTCCTTGGCTTCGTAGCCGGCCTTGACGGTGCCCAGGCCCACTTCGCCCAACAGGCCCACGCCGGCCTCTGCCAGCTCCTTGAAATCGCTCTCGGCCATGCCCTTCTCGATGACCGGCGCGCCCGCCAGCACCTTCACGCCGCCGGGGCGGAAGGCGTCGAAGGCGCGCTGCGCCGTAATGGCCAGCGCCTTCAGGCCCACGATGTCCTTGGGCCGGCCGGGGTAGTGCACCTCGCCGGCCGAGATCATGGTGGTCACGCCGCCGTTCATGCTCGACTCGATCCAGTTGAGCTGACTCTGGCGCGGCGTCCAGTCGCCGGCCACCGGGTGCACGTGGCTGTCGATGAGGCCGGGCGCCACGCAGGTCTTCTTCGCGTCGATGACGGTCCTGGCGCCCTCGGTATCGCAGTCCTTTTCCTTGCCCACCTGCACGATCAGCCCGTCGTTCACCACGATGGTGTCGGCGTCCAGGATGGGCTTGTCGATGTCGCCCGAGAGAAGGAGACCGATGTTGCGGATGACTACCTTGCCCGACTTGCCGCCGGCTGCTGCTTCTGCCATGACTTATCTTCCTCGTGGGTTGCGTTCTCTGCTTCTTCGGCGGACGTGCCGGCATCCACCGTGCGCAGCACCGTCTTGATGACGAAATCTTCCCAGTGCGCCACCGCCTCGGGGCTCTCGAGCGGCTCGCCCATGAAGGCGCTGAGCGTGTAGCGGTTCGAGGTGTAGAAATAACCGGTGGCGGCAATCAGCAGGTACAGGTCGCGCGCGGCAACGTCGGGGCGAAACAGGCCTTGCTTTACACCGGCCTCGACGATGCGCTCGATGATCGCAATGGCATGCGACGAATACTCGCGCGCCCGCAGCGACTTGGAGATGTGCTTGCCCTTGTGCAGGTTCTCGGTGTTGAGCAGCGTGACGAAGTCGGGGTTGCGCCGGTAGTAGCCCAGCACGAAGCGGATGAACTCGGCCAGCGCCTCGACCGGGCGCGATTCGTCCAGCGCGAGGGCGGCCTCGGCCTCGTCCATGCGGCGGTAGATGCCTTCGATCACCGCGATGAACAGGCCTTCCTTGCTGCCGAAGTAGTAGTAGATCATCCGGTCGTACGAGCTGGCCGCCTTCGAGATCTTCTCGACGCTGCCGCCGTCGTAGCCGTACTTCGCGAACACCTTGGTGGCCGCGCGCAGGATGCTGTCGCGCGTGGCCTCTGCCTGCGCCTCGCGCACGCCCGTGCGGCGCGTTGGTGCCTTCGTGGTGCGTGCGGACTTGGCCTCGGCCATGGTCAATGAGTCAGATGCGGCCGAGCGCCGGGCCGCCCCAAGCCGGCCGCGCCTCCCCCTCGGGGGGGTGGAGCTACACGAGCGCAGCGAGTGAAAAGCCGGGGGGCTGTCATTTACTTTTCAGCAAACGCGCGCTCGACCACGTAGTCGCCCGGCGTGCTGGTATTGCCTTCCTTGAAGCCGCGCTCTTCCAGGATGTGCTTCATGTCCACCAGCAGGCCCGGGCTGCCGCACAGCATCACGCGGTCTTCGGCAGGGTTGAGCGGGGGCAAGCCCAGGTCGTCGGTGAGCTTGTTGGTGGTGATCAGGTCGGTCACGCGGCCCTGGTTGCGGAATTCCTCGCGCGTCACCGTGGGGTAGTAGAGCAGCTGCTTGGCGACCATTTCACCCAAGAACTCGTGCTTGGGCAGGTGGTCGACCACCAGGTCGTGATAGGCCAGCTCGTCCACCTGGCGCACGCCGTGCACCAGGATGACCTGCTCGAACTTCTCGTAGGTGTCGGGGTCGCGGATGATGCTCATGAACGGTGCCAGGCCCGTGCCGGTGCCGAACATGTACAGGCGCTTGGCCGGCAGCGTGTAGTCGATGAGCAGGGTGCCGGTGGGCTTGCGGCCCACGATGATGGTGTCGCCCACCTGGATGTGCTGCAGCCGCGAGGTGAGGGGGCCTTCCTCCACCTTGATCGACAGGAACTCCAGGTGCTCTTCGTAGTTGGGGCTGACGATGCTGTAGGCGCGCAGCAGCGGCTTGTTATTGACCTTCAGCCCGATCATGGTGAAGTGGCCGTTGGAAAAGCGCAGCGCCGGGTCGCGCGTGGTGGTGAAGGTGAACAGGCGGTCCGTCCAGTGGTGGACGGAGAGAACACGCTCTTCGCTGAATGCACTCATACGAATCTCAACAAGTCAGTTGGTGGAAAAGGGCGGGTGCCGGGCACGGGCCGGGTGCTGCGTTGGCGCCCGGCATGCCCGGGAAAGGAGCGCCCCGCTGGCTGCTGGCTGGGATGGCGCGGTTCCTGGAACCCGAACCCCCGATTGTCGCCGCTTCGCCGGACTGCCGGAAAAACACCATCGCATCCCTCACTTCGTTCGCTACATTGATTTCATGTAGTGAACGCAACATGAACGTGTAGCGAATGCTACATG
>JAFECZ010000393.1 GCA_018241905.1 Pseudomonadota bacterium | reverse complement strand
CTGGCGGGCGTCCACGAGTTGCACGACATGGCGGCCGGGCCACGGAAGCCAGGGCAGGCGCGGGCCCTGGCCGGCGGCGCGGCCGTCGATGCGCCACTGCAGTTGCTGCCCGCTTGCGCCGCCCTCGGCTTCGAACACCACGCGCTGGCGCTGCGGCGGAATGTCCGGGTCCAGCGCGACGATGGTGCCGTCGGCCGGCGCGCTGATGCGCGCCGTGCCGCTGCGCATGGCGCTGCCGCCGTCCGGTGCGAACAGGCGCTGCTCGGTACCGGCGATGAACCATTCCTCGCGCGCCGCCTCCAGGCCGTCGCCGAAGCTCACGCGGGTCTGCAGCAGGCCGGCCGGTGCCTGCGGGGCGCGGCTGGGCTCGCGGCGGTGCAGGTAGGCCATGAGCTGCGCCCACACCGGCGCGGCGCCGCTGCTGCCGCTCACGTCCCACATGGGCGCGCCGCTGGCATTGCCGACCCACACGCCCACCGTGTAGCGCGATGACCAACCCACGGCCCAGTTGTCGCGCATGTCCTTGCTGGTGCCGGTCTTCACCGCCGTCCAGAAGCGCGTGGCCAGCACGCTGTCCAGCCCGAAGGTGGGCGCGCGGGCATTGGCGTCGTGCAGGATGTCGCCCACGATGAAGCTGGCGCCGGCGTCGGTTGCGGGTGTGAAGGCCGGCGCCGCCGTGCGCGGCAAGCCGTTGCCCGCCTCGCTGAAGCGCCCGCCGTTGGCCAGGGTGCGGTAGGCGTTGGTCAGCTGCAGCAAGGAAACCTCGCTGCTGCCCAGCGCCAGGCTGTAGCCGTAGTAGTCGCCGTTCTCGCGCAGCTGGATGCCGCTGGCGCGCAGCTGTCGCGCGAAGGCCTCGGGGCCCACCATGACCAGCGTGCGCACGGCAGGCACGTTGAGCGAAGCCGCCAGTGCGCTGCGCACCGACACCAGGCCCTTGAAGTGCCGGTCGTAGTTCTGCGGGATGTACAGCCCGCCGGCGGTGTTGATCTGCGCGCTGGAGTCGTCCAGCAGCGAGGCCGCGGTGAGCCGCCGCTGCGCGATGGCCTGCGCGTAGAGAAAGGGCTTGAGCGTCGAGCCGGGTTGCCGCTGGGCCAGCACGCCATCCACTTCGGGCGCGCGGCTGAGCGTGTCGCCGGACGAACCCACCCAGGCCAGCACCTCGCCGTTGGCGTTGTCCAGGACCACGACGGCGCCGTCTTCCACGTTGCGCCCGCGCAGCTCGCGCAGGTGCCGCTGCAGGGTGCCCAGCGCAAAGCGCTGCAGCGGGGCGCGCAGGCTGGTGCGCAGTTCGCCCGTGCCGGGCTGCATCTGCTGCTGCACCAGGCGGCGTGCGAGATGCGGCGCGATGCCGTCGCTGGCCGGCCAGTCGCGGCGGGCGAGGGATGCGTTGGCAAAGGCTTCGAGCGCCAGGCAATCGGTGCGGCTGCCCGGTTGCATGGTGCGCAGCAGCTCGCAGCCGCGCTGGGCCACCAGCGCCGGCTTGGCGTTGGGCGCGCGCACCAGGGCGGCGGCCAGGGCCGATTCGCGCGCGTCCAGCCCGTGCGGCGCCTTGCCGAACAGGCTGCGCGAGAGCGCGTCGATGCCCACGATCTCGCTGCGAAAGGGAACGGTGTTGAGGTAGGCCTCCAGGATCTGGTCCTTGCGCCAGTTGGCCTCCAGCTCGCGCGCGGCCCAGGCCTGGCCGAGCTTTTGCTGCAGGCTGCGCCCGTCGCTGCTGCGGCGGCGCAAGTCGTCGTCGATCAGGCCCGCCAGCTGCATGGTGATGGTCGATGCGCCGCGCGTGCGGGTGGCCCACAGGTTGCCCCAGGCGGCTGCCGATACGGCTTGCCAGTCGACCCCGCTGTGCTCGTAGAAGCGCTTGTCCTCGCTCAGCAGCATGGCCTGGCGCAGTGCGGGCGAGATGTCGGCCAGCGCCACCCATTGGCCGCGGCGCACCGAGGTGTCGGTGCGCACCCTTTGCAGCAGCTCGCCGTTGCGGTCCTGCACCAGGGTGTCGGACGGGCGAAAGTCCTGCCGCACCTGCTGGTAGGTGGGCAGCGCGGACGCCGTGGCCTGCGCGCCGCAGCAAGTCAGCAGCGATGCGCAAAGCAGCAATGGCGGCAGCGGTCGGCGCATGGCTCAGTCGGGCTCGGTCTCTGCCGGCGCTTCCTTGTCCACGCGCTCCATGTTCTCGAGCATCTTGAGCAGGTAGTGCAGCGTGTGCGTCAGGTCGTTGACCGAGAAATCGGCCAGCACGCCTTCGTAGTAGTTGCGGATCTTCGGCTGGGCCAGCACCTGCCACACGTGCTGCCCCGACTCGGTCATGGTCACGAGGCGCGAGCGCCGGTCGCGGCCGTCGGGTTCGATCTTCACGTGGCCGTCGCGCTCCATGCGGCTGATCAGGCCCGAAAGATTCTGGCGGCTGACCATCAGGTAGCGCGCCAGGTCGCCAATGCTCATGCCGGGCTGCGCGCTCTCGCGCGACAGCGCGCCCAGCACCGCCCATTGCTGCGTCGTCAGTCCCTCGTTCTCTACCGCCCGGGAGCCGGTTTTATGCAACATGTTTGCGCATTGGTAGAGCCGAAAGAAGAGGCGGTTGGCCAGTTCCATTCGGGCTTCTGTTGCTGAATCTCTAGGGTTTTCCATGGTTTTCCGGGCTTGAGGGAGGTCTTGCCAAGCCTCGTCTCGAAGACTAATATTGCGTCAACATATTTACCCAAATGCTCCGATGCCTCGCCGGAGCGCCCGGGAATCCGACGGAAACGATAGCAAGGCCGAACCGAGAAAGGGAAACACCATGACGAAATTTGCAGGCAAGACCGTGGTCATCACGGGCGGTGGCGGCGGCATCGGCGGCGCCACCTGCCGCCGATTTGCGAGGGAAGGAGCGAAGGTTGCCGTGTTCGACCTGAACCTGGAGGCTGCCGAGCGCGTGGCCGCCGCCATCCGCGACGAGGGCGGCCAGGCGCGGGCCTACCGCTGCGACATCACCGACCGCGCCAGCGTGGACGCAGCGGTGGCCGCCACGCAGGAGGCGCAGGGCCCCATCGACGTGCTGGTCAACAACGCCGGCTGGGACGTGTTCAAGCCCTTCACCAAGACCGAGCCCGCGCAGTGGGACAAGCTCATTGCCATCAACCTGACGGGCGCGCTGCACATGCACCACGCGGTGCTGCCCGGCATGGCGGCGCGCAAGCAGGGCCGCGTCGTCAACATTGCCTCGGATGCGGCACGCGTGGGCTCCTCGGGCGAGGCGGTGTACGCGGCCTGCAAGGGCGGGCTGGTGTCTTTCTCGAAGACGGTGGCGCGCGAGCACGCACGGCACGGCATCACGGTGAACGTGGTGTGCCCCGGCCCCACCGACACGGCGCTCTTCGCCGAATACAAGGAAGGCGCGGGCAACCCCGAGAAGCTGATGGAGGCCTTCACCCGCTCCATTCCGCTCGGGCGCATCGGCCAGCCCGAGGACCTGCCGGGCGCGGTGCTCTTCTTTGCCAGCGACGACGCGGCTTTCGTCACCGGCCAGGTGCTGAGCGTGTCGGGCGGCCTGACGATGAACGGCTGATCTCTCCACCCAGACGCGACACCCAAGGAGCATGCGCATGAACTTCGAAGACATCCTGTACGAGATCCGCAACGGCGTGGCCTGGATCACCATCAACCGCCCCGACAAGATGAACGCCTTTCGCGGCACGACCTGCGACGAGCTGATCAAGGCGCTGAACAAGGCGGGCTACGACCGCAGCGTGGGCTGCATCGTGCTGGCCGGCGCGGGCGACCGGGCCTTCTGCACCGGCGGCGACCAGTCCGCGCACGACGGCAACTACGACGGGCGCGGCACCATCGGCCTGCCCATGGAAGAACTGCACGACGCCATCCGCAACGTGCCCAAGCCCGTCATCGCCCGTGTGCAGGGCTTTGCGATCGGCGGCGGCAACGTGCTGTGCACCATCTGCGACCTGACCATCTGCTCCGAGAAGGCCGTCTTCGGCCAGGTGGGCCCCAAGATGGGCTCGGTCGACCCGGGCTACGGCACCGCCTTCCTGGCGCGTGTGGTGGGCGAGAAGAAGGCGCGCGAGATCTGGTATCTGAACAAGCGCTATTCGGGCCAGGAAGCCGTGGCCATGGGCCTGGCCAACATCTGCGTCGCGCCCGACAAGCTGGACGAGACCGTGCAGGAATGGGCCGAGACCATCTGCGAGCGCAGCCCCACGGCCATTGCCATTGCCAAGCGCAGCTTCAACATGGACACGGCGCACCAGAGCGGCATTGCCGGCATGGGCATGTACGCGCTCAAGCTGTTCTACGACACCGAGGAATCGCGCGAAGGCGTGGCGGCGCTGAAGGAAAAGCGCAAGCCCGAATTCCGCAAGTACGCAAAGTAGGCGTCCTCCTTTTCAACTCAATGCCCGTTGGGTGCCCGCCTTGGCGCGTGCCCGGGCGCAGCACACCCCGGAGACAAGGCATGAACCCGTACATCGATGAAGACCTGGCGGCATTGGGCGAGCATGCGCGCCGCTTTGCCACCCAGCGGATCGCTCCCGGCTTCCAGGAGCGCGACAAGACCCGCGTGCTCGACCGCACGCTGATGGCCGAGATGGGCGAGATGGGCTTCATCGCGCCCGAACTGCCGGAGGAACTGGGCGGCCAGGGCATGGGCTGCCTGGCGGCCGGCGTCATCCACGAAGAAGTGGCGCGTGCCGACCTGAGCATCTCCTACATCAACCTGTTGGCTTCGCTCAACGCGCAGATCCTGTCGCACCATGGCGCGCCGGAGGTGGTGGTGCCCTGGTTGCAGCGGCTCACGCGCGGCGAGGCGCTCATCGCCATCGCGCTGACCGAGCCGCGCGGCGGATCGGACGCGGCCAACCTGCGCCTGCGCGTGGAGCGGGTGGGGAACGAGTACGTCATCAACGGCGAGAAGACCTCCATCTCCGCCGCCGACCAGGCCGATGCCACGGTGGTGTTCGGCCGCACCGGCACGGTGGAATCGGGCGCGCGCGGCGTCACCGCGATGCTGGTGCCCATGGACCTGCCCGGCGTCACGCGCAACCGCTTCGACTGCCACGGCCAGCGCGCCATCGGC
>JAFECZ010000392.1 GCA_018241905.1 Pseudomonadota bacterium | reverse complement strand
CAGGTGCGCATTGGTGGCGCGCTGGGCGGGGACGCGCCGGGCGACACGCTGCGCAAGGGTTCGGTGGCCATCCTGTCGAATTCCGGCGGGTTCACCACCACCATCGCGCAGTACCTGCGCATGGGCGGCTGGGGCACGACCACGCTGGTGTCCAGCGGCAAGGACGTCTACATCCACTACGCCGCGCCGGAATTCGCCTATGCCTTGTCCAACGACGAACGCAGCAAGGCGGCGGTGCTGTACTGCGAGCCGGGCGGCTACTACGAGCTCGATGCCGACTTCACCAAGCCGGTGGTGGCCTGCGTGGTCGGCCGCTGGAAGAGCCGGCTCACGCGTGCCGTAGGCCACGCCGGCGCCATGGCCGGCGGCGGCGATGACGCCGCCTCGAAGGAGCGCTGGTTCATGCAGAAGTTCGGCGTGGACGGCCTCTTCACGCCGGGTGCACCCATCTGCTCGGCCAAGGGCGCCGTGGTCGCGAACATCGCGGACATTCCGGCCGCGCTGACCGCGGTGATGGCCATGAACGCCATCAAGCCCGACTTCGCACCCGAGGGCTCGATGCAGCTCAAGGCCTGGTTCGGCTCCAACGCCGGGGCGAGCTTGCCGGCCGACCTCGACCTGCCGGTGGTGGACGCGCTCGAACCCTATCGCGAGCAGATCCAGGCGCTGGACGCGCAGGTGGGCGCGGTGTTCGCCCGCGAATCGATGAAGGATGCCTCGGGCACATCGCAGATGGACTCGAAGACGCAGGTCACGCGCGTCAACGGCGTGACCGTGCTCGAATCTGCGCAGTACCCGCTGGAGGCCAACGTAAGCCTGGTGCTGCTGAAGGAGCCCGGCGGTGAGAATGACCGCAAGATTGTCAGCGCCGTGGTGGGGGCCTTCATCAACCTGCACGGCGACGCTGCGCTGGCCGCGGCGCAGGCCGCGCGCGAGGCCGGCAATGCGCCCAACGCGGTGTTGTCGGCGGCGGTGGCGCTGATCGGCCCGAAGCGCCTGGAGCGTGCACGCGCGGCTGCCGCGCTCTTGATCGACCGCTTTCGCGCGGCCGGGCTGCGCGACGCGCTCGATGAGGGCTTCGACGTTGGCGCGGTCGCGGAAAACCAGGAAGACGCGGCATTGCTGTTCGACGCGCAGCCCGATGCCCGGGCCCAGGCCCTGTTGGCGGGCCTGGAGGCGCGCGGCGCCCGCTCGGTGTTCCTGCGCTGGCTCGAACATCGGGGGGGCCACCCGAGCCTGGCTGCGGTTCAGGCGGCTGCAACCACCACGCTGAGCTGGGGCCCGCTCATGCGCAAGCGCGTGTCGCGCCTGACCGTCGAGTCGATGCCGGCGTGGTGCCAGCTTTTCGGCACGATGATCGGCGCTTCGGTGGACGCTGCGAACCATCAGGCGACGCGCTTTTGCGGCCTGTGCGAGGCCGACATGCTGGGTCAGCTGTCGCTGACCGAAGTGGCCTACGCGGCCCTGCTCGGCCAGCGGCCCGGCGTCGACGAACTGTTCGGCTTCCAGACCCTGGTGGGGTTGCTGCTGTCCAATGGCCCCGGCACGATCACCGCGCAGGGCGTGAAGGGCGCGGTGTCCTCCGACGGCCCGGAGCAGCCGCAGCGGGTGCAGCTGAACAAGGCGATGCTCGGCTTTCTCAGCCATTGCGGCTACGCGCACGGCGGCAACGGCTTCGAGGGCGTCGCCTTCCTCCTGGAGCAATTCGCAGGGACTGATCTGCGCGACCCGGGAGCGCGCGACCACGGCGTCGACGTCCAGGCCCTGGCGGCGCGCTACGTTGCGCGCTACGCCGAATACAAGGCCCGGAAGAAGAACGCGGGCGCAGCCGACCTGCAGAAGATCCCCTGCGTCAACCACCCGGTATTCAAGGACAAGCCGGTGAACCTGGATCCGCGCGAGGTCCATGTGCGCGAGCTGATGCGCTCGCGCGGCGAGCACAACGTCTTCCTCGACTTCTATCACGCAGTGGTGCTGGCATTGCACGAAGCGGGCGTCTCTCGCAACGTGTATTGCGTCAACGTGGACGCGGTCATCGCCACTGTGCTGCTCAAGCTGGTGTGGCCGGCCTGGCGCGCCGGCAGCATCGACTCGGCGTCGCTGGAAAGCGCGGCCTTCACGCTGTTCCTGTATGCGCGCATGCTCGGTTGCGCAGCCGAGGCCGACGATCACCTGAATCGCGGGCGGAACATGGACACGCGTGCCGCCGCCTCGGCCTGCCGCTTCGTCGCCTGATGTTGTCGAGGAGCACCGGGCCCGCCTTCAAGTCCGGGGGGAGGGCGGGTTCGGTGCTGCCCGGCTTCGGGGGCGGCTCAGAACGGCGCTTCTTCCTCTTCCGGGCTGACGGCGCCGCTCACTGCGGCAGGCGTGTCGGCCGCGTCCTTTCGAGGCGGCGCGTCTGCGGCAGAGGGGGCGCCGATTTCCTGCTCGCCGCCCAGCGCCTCCAGCAGCGCCGGCAGCAGCTGCCCCAGCTCGCCGGTGGCAATGGCCACGTCGCCGTCGAAGTCGTCTTCCTTCTTGTCGGCACCCGGGGCCGCCTTGTCGGTGCCCTCCAGGAAGACCAGCTTGCGCAGCTGCATGCCCTCGGTCAGCTCGAAGGACACCCGGTCGTCCCAGGTCATGGCCAGGCGGGTGGGGCGCTTGCCGTTCTCGATGTGCTGGCGCACCTCGTCGATGTCCAGTGCGTGCTTGGCATAGCGCACCACCGCCTTGGATTCGTCGGTGGCCTTGAGCTCGCACTCGCGGTCGATGGTGAACTCGGCCGGCGGCTCCTGGCTGTGCAGCCAGCCCGACATGGCGGCCGCAGGCTCCACCCGCGTATGGATCAGCGACACGCCAAATCCCGAAAGGGCCTGCACCAGGCTGCTGACCACTTCGTCGGCCCGCGCGGCGTTGGAGGCATTCACCGCCAGGCGCCGGTTCTCGCGGTCGATCCACACCGTCACGCGCGCATGGCGGCTGAAGGCCATGGGCAGCAGTTCGCGGGTGATGTCTTCCTTGAGCTCCTTTTGCTCCTTCTTGCCGGGCTTGCGGCCGGTGCTGGCCTCGATCTGGGCCAGGCGCTCGTCGAGCTTGCGGCGCACCACCGAGCCGGGCAGCGACTTGGCCTCGATCATGAATTCGAGCACCCACTGGCCGTCGACGGATTCGATGAGCGGCCCGTGCTCGTCGCCGCGCGGCGGCACCCAGCCGACCGATTTTTCCTGGCTGGCGCCGCAGGGCGCAAAGCGCAGCGGCTGCAACGCTTCTTCCGCGGCCACGAAGTCCTGCGACCAGGCGGGTTCGATGCGATAGACGATGAGATTCTTGAACAAGGACACGGATTCCCTTTGCTTGCTTGCTGACTGACTGACCCTGGGGGACCGAACGGGCCGGGCGGCCCCGTGGCGCCCCGGCCGAAAAAGGGGTCCATTGTCACTGCGCCGGCCGGTCGCGCGCTGTAGGCGTCCGCCCGGTAAAATCTCGGCCTTCTCGACCCTCCCCACCCCAAGGACAAGACATGAGCGCGCTTCCCTCGATGGCCGACCGCGACGGCAAGATCTGGATGGACGGTGAACTCGTGGAATGGCGCGACGCCAAGATCCACGTGCTGAGCCACACGCTGCACTACGGCTGCGGCGCCTTCGAAGGCGTCCGTGCCTACAACACGCAGAACGGCACCGCCATCTTCCGCCTGGAAGAACACACCGACCGCCTGTTCAACAGCGCCAAGATCCTGCGCATGAAGATCCCCTTCAGCAAGGAACAGCTCAACGAGGCGCAAAAGGCCGTTGTGCGCGCCAACAAGCTCGAAAGCTGCTATCTGCGCCCGCTGGTGTGGATCGGCTCCGAGAAGCTGGGCGTCTCGCCCAAGGGCAACACCATCCACGCCATGGTCGCCGCCTGGGCCTGGGGCGCCTACCTGGGCGAAGAAGGCATGAAGCGCGGCATCCGCGTGAAGACCTCCAGCTACACCCGCCACCACGTCAACATCACGATGACGCAGGCCAAGGCGGTCAGCAACTACAGCAACTCGATCCTGGCCAACATGGAAGCCACCGACGACGGCTACGACGAGGCGCTGCTGCTCGACTCCGCCGGCTTCGTCTCCGAAGGCGCGGGCGAGAACATCTTCGTCATCAAGAGCGGCGTGGTCTACACGCCCGACCTGTCGGCCGGCGCGCTCAACGGCATCACCCGCAACACGGTGCTGCACATCTGCAAGGACCTGGGCCTGGAGCTGGTGCAAAAGCGCATCACCCGCGACGAGGTCTACATTGCCGACGAAGCCTTCTTCACCGGCACGGCAGCCGAGGTCACGCCCATCCGCGAACTCGACCGCGTCGAGATCGGCAGCGGCTCGCGCGGCCCCATCACCGAGAAGATCCAGAGCGCCTTCTTCGACATCGTGAACGGCCGCAACCCCAAGTATGCTCACTGGCTCACGAAGGTTTGAACAACAACATGAACGCAAGAGCTGTGGTCGAACTGCTGGCTAAAGACCTCAACCATCAAGGCGGGGTCTTCTGCCCCAGCCCCAAGGCCGACATGAAGCTGTGGAACAGCCATCCCAAGGTCTACCTCGACGTGGCCAGGCTGGGCGAGGCCAAGTGCCCCTATTGCGGCACCGTCTACCGCTTGAAGGCCGGCGAGGTCGTCAGCGCAGGCCATTGATTCGACGGCGAGGCCCAGGCACATGACAGAGGCGGCGAGCCGGAAACCAACCCTGTGCGTCGGCATCCTGGCCATGAACGAGGGGCACCGCATCGGTGCCTCCCTGAAGAGCGCCGCCTTTGCTGACCAGTTGCTCGTCATCGACAGCGGCAGCACCGACAAGACCATCGAGGTGTCCAAAGCGGCCGGCGCCGAGGTTCATGTCTACGACGACTGGCAGGGCTTCGGCGTACAGCGCAGCCGCCTGCTCGAGCACGTGAAGTGCGACTACATCTTCTTCCTGGACGCCGACGAGGTGATCTCGCCGCAGCTGCAAGCGCAGATCCAGGCGGCCGTGAGTTCTGGGGAGCCGGGCATATGGCGGGTGTGCTGGCGCATCGTGGCCTTCGGCTACGAGCTCAAGGCCTATCGCGCCGGCGTGGGGCCC
>JAFECZ010000391.1 GCA_018241905.1 Pseudomonadota bacterium | reverse complement strand
AGACTGTCCATGCGAGTAAGGCGAAGGCAACTGCTGGATGGTTCCCGAATTCGCTCATGACACGCTGTCGTAAATATAGATATTTACGAAACGTGCCATTTTGATATATTCTATATGTATGCCAAAGACAGCCCGCGCGCTCCTGCAGCTCCCACCGGCAACCACCGCAGCCATCGAGAAGCTCGGCGCCGATCTGGCTGTCGCCCGCTTGCGCCGCAAGGAGTCATTGAAGACATGGGCCAAGCGCATGGGCGTATCCGTGCCCACATTGCAGCGGCTGGAAGCGGGTGACCCCGGGGTGGGCATCGGCATCGTTGCAACCGCGCTCTGGCTCATCAAACGCGACGGCGAACTGAGTAATCTCGCAGCGCCCGAGCACGACCAGGGCGCCATCGAAATGGATGTCCGCGAGGCCATCGAGTTGGGCCGCGCACGCGCACAAGCCTCCGCGCGGGCCCGAACCAGCGCCAACCAAACGAAGGAATGAGACGGGCCGGCGACATGAGATTCGACGCCTTGTTCCTCTGGTTCCTCGGAAATCCGTCTTCACTGCGCTAAGTTGGCGAGCTGAGGCTGGTTTCTGCCGGCAAGGGCGTTTCGTTGCGCTATGCGCAAGAGTGGCTATCCAGCGGGTTCGCGCTGAGCGAGGACCTCCCGCTTGTCGACAACGCTTCGCGCGCGTTGGCGTGTCGCGCGGTGACATCGAGAGTCTGGCCGAGCGCATCGAAGGCGAAGAGCTCCTGAACCAGCGCATGAACTTCGATGCGGCTCGCTTCCGTTCCGTCCCGTCCAGCCGAAAGAGGCCCAGCCCCTTTCGACGCACTTGATTGAAGACTTCGGCGACGGGACCTTGACGCAGATCAACCCGTCGCTGCCCAGTGCCGCATAGCCTCCGTGCATGCCCGCCGCCCTTGCGCTCGATCCGGCCGGCCGCGCCGGCGGCGGGCCGCTGCATGCATCGACCGGTGGCGATGAACACCATGTGCTCGACGATCCGCAGCAGTGGCCCTCGTTCGGGCGCCCGCTGAAGCCAGCCACCGCCCAGGAACCCGCCGCATCACCCCTGTGGGAATCGCAGTTCCTCATCGAAGGCATGCGCTGCGCCGCCTGCTCCTTCACGGTGGAGGCCGCACTGTCCGGCCTGCACGGCGTGGAGCAGGTGCATGTCGATGCGGCTCGCCAGCGCGTGCGCCTGCGCTGGCGCCCGGCCGACACGCGTCCGTCGCTCTGGCTCGACGCGGTGCGCGGCGCCGGCTATGGCCTGGTGCCGGCCACCGTGTCGCAGCAGGCCGCGCTGCAGCGGCGCGAGTCGCGCCTGGCCCTTTGGCGCTGGCTGGTCGCCGGCCTTTGCATGATGCAGGTGATGATGTACGCCTACCCCGCGTACACCGCCCAGCCCGGTGACCTGGCCCCCGACAGCGCACAGCTGCTGCGCTGGGCCTCGTGGGTGCTGTGCCTGCCGGTGCTTCTCTTTTCCAGCGGCCCCTTCTTTCGCGGCGCGCTGCGCGACCTGCGCAGCGGCAGCATCGGCATGGACCTGCCGGTGGCGCTGGGCATTGCCATCACCTTCGCCGTGAGCAGCGTGGCCACCTTCGACCCGGCCGGCCCGCTGGGGCAGGAGGTGTTCTTCGATTCGCTTTCCATGTTTGTCTTCTTCCTGCTCAGCGGCCGGCTGCTCGAGGCACGCCTGCGCGAGCGCACGGCCGGTGCGCTGGACACGCTGCTGCACCGCATGCCCGAGACGGCCCAGCGGCTGCTGCCCGACGGCAAGGGCTTCGAGCGCGTGCCGGTGGGCCGGCTTTCCGTGGGCGACATCGTGCAAGTGCTGCCGGGCGAGCGCTTCGTCGCGGACGGCCTTCTGCTCGAAGGGGCCACCACCGTGAGCGAAGCGCTGCTCTCGGGCGAAGCGCGCCCGCTGCCTCGCCTGCCCGGCGAGCGCGTGCTGGCCGGCGCGCACAACCTGAGCTCCCCCGTTCGCATGAAGGTGCTGGCGCTGGGCGAGGACACGCGCTTCGCGGGCATCGTGGCCTTGATGGAGAACGCGTCGCTCGACAAGCCCCGCCTGCTGCGCCTGGCCGACCGGGTGGCGCGGCCCTTTCTCCTGGTGGTGCTGGCTGCTGCGGCCATCAGCGCCGCGTTGTGGTGGCCCGCCGGCCATGGGCAGGCGTTGATGGTGGCGGTGTCGGTGCTCATCGTCACCTGCCCCTGCGCGCTGTCGCTGGCAGTGCCTGCCGCCATGCTGAGCAGTGCCGGTTCGCTCGCGCGCGGCGGCGTGCTGGTGCGCGAGCTGCAGGCGCTGGAATCCCTGGCGGGCATCGACACCGTGGTGTTCGACAAGACCGGCACGCTCACCCGCGATCCGCCGCGCCTGGAGCGCATCTACTGCCGCGAGGGCATGCGTCCGCGCGAGGCCCTGGCGCGCGCCGCCGCCATCGCGGGTGCATCGCTGCATCCTGCGTCGCGCGGCCTGGCCGCTGCCTGGCGCGAGGCGGCACAGCCCGAAGAAAAAAACCGCTGGCATCTGCTTCAAGGCACCGAGCACGGCGGGCAGGGCGTGCTGGCCCGCCTGCGCGAAGGCGCCAACGACCAGCACGTTCAAGACATGCGCCTGGGCTGCGCCGCCTGGTGCGGCACCGCGGCGCTCGACGTCTGCGCCATCCAGGTCCACCTGTCCGACGAATGGGGCTGGGCCGCCAGCTTCGTGCTGGACGAAGACCTGCGGCCCGACGCGGCGGCCACCGTGCAGGCGTTGAAGCAGCACGGCCTGCAAGTGCACCTGCTCTCCGGCGACCGGCCCGAAGCGGCGCGCGAGCTGGCCGAACGCGTGGGCATCGACAAGGTGCAAGGCGGCTGCGCACCCGAGGACAAGCTGCGCTACCTGCAGGCATTGCAGGCCGACGGCCGGCGCGTGCTGATGGTGGGCGATGGCCTCAACGATGGCCCCGTGCTGGCGCGCGCCGACGTGTCGTTTGCCTTCGGCCCCCAGGCCGCGCCGCTGGCGCAGGCACGCGCGGATTTCATCGCGCTTGGCAGCGAGCTCGGCGTGATCGAGCAGGCGTGGGCGCAGTCGCGCGCCACCCTGCGCGTGGTGCGCCAGAACCTGGCCTGGGCGGCCGGCTACAACGCGCTTTGCATCCCGATCGCGCTGGCCGGATGGATGCCCGCATGGCTGGCCGGCCTGGGCATGGCGCTGAGCTCGCTGGCGGTGGTGGCCAATGCCGCACGGCTTTCATCGAGCAGGCCGGCGCAGGCCGCGGTGTAGCAAGAGCGCGGCGCGATGGACATCCTCTTCCTGCTCATTCCCTTTTCCGTCGGCCTGGCGCTGCTGGTGCTGGCCGCCCTGTACTGGGCCGTCGAGCGTGGCCAATTCGACGACGTCGAACGCGAAGGCGAGCGCATCCTGCACGACGATTGATCTGCATCAAACGGCCGCTTCTGCTCGCGTTCCACACTGGCGCCAGCACCAAAAGCACACGAGAGAAGAGGCCCCATGCAAGAAGTACAAGACAGCCATTCGCCGCCGCTGATCTATGAAGACACGGTGGTGCGCCAACTGGCCTTCATGGCCGTGGTCTGGGGCGTCGTGGGAATGCTGGTGGGCGTGGTGATCGCCGCGCAGCTCACCTGGCCGCAGCTCAACCTCGACATTCCGTGGCTCAGCTACGGGCGCCTGCGGCCGCTGCACACCAACGCGGTGATCTTCGCCTTCGGCGGTTGCGCGCTGATGGCCACCAGCTTCCACGTGGTGCAGCGCACCTGCCAGGCGCGCCTGTTTGCGCCGGGGCTCGCGTCCTTCGTGTTCTGGGGCTGGCAGGCCATCATCGTGGCCGCCGCCATCAGCCTGCCCATGGGCTACACGCGCGGCAAGGAATACGCCGAGCTGGAGTGGCCCATCACCATCGCCATCGCGGTGGTGTGGGTGGCCTACGCCGTCGTGTTCTTCGGCACCATCGCGCGGCGCAAGGTGCGCCACATCTACGTGGCCAACTGGTTCTACGGCGCCTTCATCATCGCGGTGGCGCTGCTGCACATCGTCAACGGCGCATCGATGCCGGCCGGGTGGATGAAGAGCTATTCGGTGTACTCGGGCGTGCAGGACGCCATGGTGCAGTGGTGGTACGGCCACAACGCCGTGGGCTTCTTCCTCACGGCCGGCTTCCTGGGGATGATGTACTACTACATCCCCAAGCAGGCGGGGCGGCCGGTGTATTCGTACCGGCTGTCCATCGTGCACTTCTGGGCGCTGATCTTCACCTACATGTGGGCGGGCCCGCACCACCTGCACTACACCGCCTTGCCCGACTGGACGCAGTCGCTGGGCATGGTGTTCTCGCTCATCCTTCTCGCGCCCAGCTGGGGCGGAATGATCAACGGCGTCATGACGCTGTCGGGCGCCTGGCACAAGCTGCGCACCGACCCGGTGCTGCGCTTCCTGATCGTGGCGCTGTCGTTCTACGGCATGGCGACCTTCGAGGGGCCGATGATGTCCATCAAGACGGTCAACTCGCTGAGCCACTACACCGACTGGGGCATTGCCCACGTGCATGCCGGCGCGCTCGGCTGGGTCGGGTTCATCACCATGGGCTCGCTGTACTACCTGATTCCGCGCCTGTATGGCCGCACCAGCATGTACAGCATGAAGGCGGTGGAGCTGCACTTCTGGATCTCCACCGTGGGCGTGGTGCTCTACATCGCCGCGATGTGGATCGCCGGCGTGATGCAGGGGCTGATGTGGCGCTCGGTCAACCCCGACGGCACGCTCGCCTACACCTTTGTCGAAGGCGTGAAGGCCACCTTCCCCTTCTACCTGGTGCGCCTCATGGGCGGGCTGCTCTACCTCGGCGGCATGCTGCTCATGGCCTGGAACGTGTGGATGACCGTGATGACCGGCGTCTCGGCCCGCGTCACGGTGCCCGGCCTGGTGCCCTCGCGCGCCTGAACGAAGAAGAACAAGAAGAGGGATCTTGCAATGAGCACTACTTCCAACGACACCCCGCGCGGCTTCACCCACGAAAGGGTGGAGACCAACAACCTGCTGATGATCGTGCTGATCCTGATCGTGGTGGCCATCGGCGGCGCGGTCGAGATCGTGCCGCTGTTCTTCCAGCGAT
>JAFECZ010000390.1 GCA_018241905.1 Pseudomonadota bacterium | reverse complement strand
GGAGCCGGCGTTGGGCTCGCTCATGGCCAGCGCGCCCACATGGTCGCCGCTGACCAGCTTGGGCAGGTACTTCTTCTTCTGCGCCTCGCTGCCGTTGCGGTGGATCTGGTTGACACACAGGTTGGAGTGCGCGCCGTAGGACAGGCCCACGGAAGCCGATGCGCGGGAGACTTCCTCCATGGCCACGATGTGCGCCAGGTAGCCCAGCTGCGTGCCGCCGTACTCCTCCTTCACCGTCATGCCGTGCAGGCCCAGGTCGCCCAGCTTCTTCCACAGGTCGTGCGGGAAGAGGTTGTCGCGATCCACCTCCGCGGCGCGCGGGGCGATCTCGGCATGCGCAAAGTCGCGGATCGCGTCGCGCAGGGAGTCGATGGTGTCGCCCAGGTCGAAGTTCAGGCCGGGATCGTGCATGGGGTTGTCTCCTTGATCGGAATCGAATTCGGGGACGCTGCCGACGCCAGGCGTGCGAACGGCGCGCTGAGATAAGCCGCAGCTTACGCCCAGCCTTGGCGCAAATGGCGCCACAATGGTTGCAAATTACGCCACCGCCAACCCGCTTCGCCGGCCCGCCAGCCATGCCCCCATCCACCGCCCGCGGCACCCGCGCCGCCACGCCAATGGCCTTCGTGCAGGCCATCGTGCGCGCCTACGCCCTGTACGGCAAGAACCCGGGCGAGGCACTGGCGGCGGCACAGATCGCGCCGCGCGAGGTCGGAAATGGCAAGGCGCGAGTCACGGCCGCGCAGTTCGAGGCGCTCAACGCCCATGCCATGCAGGAGCTGGACGACGAGGCGCTGGGCTGGTTCAGCCGCCGCCTGCCCTGGGGCAGCTACGGCATGCTGTGCCGCGCCTCCATCACCGCGCCCGACCTGGGCGTGGCCATCAAGCGCTGGTGCCGGCACCACCGGCTGCTGACTGAAGACATCCTGATCTCCCTGCACGTGCAAGGCGGCGTGGCCACGGTGCGCATTGCCGAGCAGCGGCCCCTGCCGCCCGAGCTGCGCGAGTTCTGCCTGGTGTCGTGCCTGCGCTTCCTGCATGGCTATGCCAGCTGGGCCATCGATTCGCGCGTCAGCCTGCGCGAGGCGAACTTTCCCTTCGAGCCCCCGGCGCATGCCGACGCCTACCCGCTGATGTTCTGCGACCGGCTGCATTTCGGCGCGGTCGAGGCCAGCTACAGCTTCGACGAGCGCTACCTGCAGTTGCCCCTGCAGCGCGACGAGCGTGCCCTGCGCACCATGCTGCGGCGCGCGCTGCCCCTGACCGTGCTGCAGTACCGGCGCGACCGGCTGCTGGGCCAGCGGGTGCGCGAGCTGCTGCGAACCCGCCCCCAGGAGGCCGGCAATGCG
Organism: Pseudomonadota bacterium; assembly: GCA_018241905.1. Lineage (GTDB taxonomy): Bacteria > Pseudomonadota > Gammaproteobacteria > Burkholderiales > Burkholderiaceae_C > Variovorax. The sequence continues at coordinate 3,770 of JAFECZ010000390.1, read as the reverse complement.
TCGGCCCTGGCCACCCTGCTGAACAGCTCGGCGCGCACCCTGCATCGGCAGCTCAAGGACGAAGGCACCTCGCTGCAGGCCATCAAGGACGAAGTGCGGCGCGAGCAGGCCACGCAGCAGCTGCGCCGGGGCAACAAGCCGATCAAGCAGGTCGCCCTGGCTGCCGGCTTTCGCAACGAGAAAAGCTTTGCCCGCGCCTTTCGGCAATGGACGGGGGTGTCGCCGGGCGAGTTCCGGCGGGGCGAAGTGGGCGAAGCGGACGAGAAGTCGGAAAAAGGCCTACAGGGTTGAGCGTTCAAGTCGGCCAGCACCCTACATGAAGAAGGATTCGTCTCGCACAGCAGCGGCGGCCCGGCACCAAGGGCACTCGCGCCATCGGCCTACGCGCCAAAACCCTACCCCGCGCAAAACTGCGGATCAGTTCCTTCGTTTGTCCGCTGTGTCCACGATGTCCCTAGTCACCATCCTCGTCGAAGACAACCCGGCCATCCGCGAGAACTTGCTGGCGGCCATGGACGAGCTGACCGACCTGGAGGTGGTGGCCACTGCCGAAACCGCATCGCAGGCCCAGTCGGCCTTCAGCGCCTACGGCGAGAGCTGGGAGTTGGCCGTGGTCGACCTGTTTCTGAAACAAGGGTCGGGCCTCACGGTGCTCAAGGCCTGCCAGGGACGCTCGCCGACTCGCCACGTCCTGGTGCTCACCAACTACCCGACGCCCGAGATCCGCAAGCGCTGCCTGGCGCTGGGCGCCGACGCGGTGTTCGACAAGTCCACCGAGCTGGAAGCCTTTTTCGACCGCTGCAACGCCTATGCCAAGGAGGCGAGCCACCTGCACCGCGGCCAGGCCGGCGGCACCAGCTCCATGACGCCCAAGGCGTTCTGAATCGCAGCCGGTTCAGGCGCCGGCGGCGCCCAGGGTGTGCGACACCTGGCCGGCCAGCACGGCGGGCAGCTGCGCCATGTCGACGAAGACCTGCGCCACGCCCGCTTCGCGCAGAGCCGCCGCACTGCTGTGCGACAGGCCGCCGGGGCTGTAGCCGAACACCGTGGCACCGGCGGCGATACCGGCGCGCGCCCCCGTTACCGTGTCTTCCACCACCGCGCAGCGCCGTGGATCGACGCCCAGGGCGCGGGCGGCCGCCAGGTACACATCCGGAAAAGGCTTGGAGCGCGGCGTCTCGTGGCCGCTGAAGATGCGGTTCTGGAAATAGGCTGCCAGGCCCACCTTGGCCAGCTGCAGCTCCACCTTGATGCGGTCGGCGCCCGAGGCGCAGGCGATGCGCCCGCCCAGTTGCGCATGCACCGCGTGCACGGCCGGCAGCGCGCCGGGCACCACCTGCAACTCGCGGTCGAGCGCCTCGTTGCGGCGCTCGCGAAAGGCGGCCATCCACTCGGGCGTGAGGGGCTGGCCGGTGTGCGCCTCGATCTGGGCCGCCTCGTCCTTCACCGCCTTGCCGACGAAGGTGGCCATGCACTCCTCCAGCGTCATGACCCAGCCCAGTTCCTCGAGCATGTCGCGCAGCACGCGGTTGGTGATGGGTTCGGAATCGACCAGCACGCCGTCGCAGTCGAACAGCACGGCATCGAAAGGCAGGGAAGCACTCATGGGGCGGGAAGAAGAGAAAAAAGAAACGCCGGCGAACTGCGCTTCAGCCGCCGGCGGCATCGACATAGTACCAACGCCACACGCCGGCCTCGTCGGGCTCGCGCACGAAGCGGCTCTTCTCGTGCAGGCGGCTGGCGCGGCCGCCCGCGTCGCGCAGGCGCGCCACGAATTCGACCTGGGCGTGGGTGTCGTCCTGGCGCGCATGCGCCCGAACATCCAGGCCCAGCCAGCGCACGCCGGGCTCGAAATCGAGCTGCGGCGGACGCTGGCTCGGGTGCCAGGTGGCCAGCAGATAGTTGGCGTTCTCGCGCACGAAGGCGCTGTAGCGCGAGCGCATGAGCGATTCGGCATCGGGCGCGGGCGTGGAGCCGAAGTGGTCGAGGTAGCGGCCGCAGCACTGGCCGTGCGCCAGCGGCCGGCCCTTGGCGTCGACGCGGCCACAGGGGCAAGGCTCGCGTTTCGGATCGCTGGAAGTCATTGCAAGCCCCTTGCTAGGCTGCCGCGGCGCCGCCGGCCAGCACCGCACGCAGCGCCTGCGCGTCGGCCGGCTTGTACAGGATCGGAAAGCCCGCCAGCTCGACCTCGGTGCGGTGCGCGGTGTCGGTCTCGCCGGTGAGGATGACCACCTGCCGCACCTTGCCCACCGCATGAAGCGCCTGCGCCGCCGCCAGGCCCGACAGGCCGCTGCCAAGGCGCAGGTCGCCCAGCAGCAGGTCGAAGTCGCCTGGCAGCTGCCAGGCCTCGTGCGGATGCGCGGCCAGCGCCACCTCGTGCCCCCATCCGCGCAGCAGCGCGTGCATGGCAAGGCGCACCGGCTCTTCGTCGTCGAGCACCAGCACGCGCTTGGGCAAGTCGCCCGCGTCGTTCGCGGCAACGCGCGCCTGGGCTGCCGCGGCCTTGGAGGCGCGGGCTGCGGGCAGCGTCAGGCTGAAGGTGCTGCCGCGTCCGGGCTCGGAGCGCAGCTCGATGCGCGAGTGCAGCATGCGCGCCATGCTGGCCACCAGCGACAGGCCCAGCCCCAGGCCGCGCCTGCGGTCGCGCCCGGGGTTGTCGGCCTGGAAGAAGGGCTCGAACACCTGTTCGCGCAGCGATTCGGCAATGCCCAGGCCCGAGTCCCTCACCTCGATGCGCCAGGCCTCGCGTCCCTCGATGCGCCGGCGGCGCGCGGCCACCAGCACCGTGCCGCGCGGCGTGTACTTGATGGCGTTGTCCACCAGGTCGGCCAACAGGCGCGACAGCACGCGCGCATCGGCATGCAGCACCGCCTGGGTCGGCACCAGGCGCAGGCGCAGCCCCTTGGCGGCGGCGTCGGCCGCAAAGCGCCCGTGCAGGGCCTGCAGCAGCGGCGCCAGCGGCACCGCGTGCAGCCGCACCTTGGTGCCTTCGCCGTCGGACTGCGCAATGTCCAGCAGCGCGTCGACCGAGGTGCGCAAGGCATCCACGCTGTCCTGCATGAAGCGCAGCGTCTGCGGCTGCGGCGGCTGGCTGGGGCTGAGCGATGCCACGAACATCGACAGCGCATGCATGGGCTGGCGCAGGTCGTGGTTGGCGGCGGCGAAGATGCGCGCGCGCTGCGCGGCCAGTTGCGCCACGTGGTCGAGCTGGCGCGACAGCGCGTCGGCCAGGCGGGCGTTCTCGAAGCCGCTTTCGATGGCGCGCACCAGCAGGCGGTTCTGCTTGCGCGTGTAGTACAGCGTGGCCAGCATCTGCCACAGCGCCAGGAAGCCCATGAGCGTGGGCAGCGTGTCGCCTTCCAGCAGGAGGCGGGCCGACAGGCTCAGGTAGCAGGGCACGGTGAACAGCACCGCGGCGCGCCACCACTGGGCCAGCGCGGCGGCCGAGGCGCTGGTCATGGTGCTGACGAAGAAATACATCAGCAGGATCAGCGGCAGGCTGTCGCCAGGGAAGAAGAGCCAGGGCGCCAGCGCCCACACCACGCCCGGAAAGAGCATGCGCGTTTCCAGGCGACGCCGGATCTCGAACGCCTGCTCCACCCGGTAGTCCTGCGGCTGCTCGCGATGCAGGTGAAAGTACATGTGCAGCTGCATGCCGTGCACCAGCACCGCCCACGCCAGCGTGCCCTTGTCTCCGGCAAGGACCAGGAAAGTGATCCAGAAGACGGCGGCGGTGAAGGCGGCGCTGGTGGATAGGGTGGAAGACGGGC
>JAFECZ010000038.1 GCA_018241905.1 Pseudomonadota bacterium | reverse complement strand
TCCTTCATCTTGCCGCCGTACTGGTTGATGATGGCCAGCAGGTCTTGCGGCACCGACGACGAGCCGTGCATCACCAGGTGGGTGTTGGGCAGGCGGGCGTGGATTTCCTTCACGCGCGAGATCGACAGGATGTCGCCGGTGGGCTTGCGGCTGAACTTGTAGGCGCCGTGGCTGGTGCCGATGGCAATGGCCAGCGCGTCCAGCTGGGTGGCCTTGACGAACTGCGCGGCTTCTTCCGGGTCGGTCAGCAGGGCCGAGTGGTCCAGCTTGCCTTCGGCGCCGATGCCGTCTTCCTCGCCGGCCATGCCGGTTTCCAGCGAACCCAGGCAGCCCAGCTCGCCTTCGACGGTCACGCCCACCTTGTGCGCCAGCGCCACCACCTTGCGGGTGACGTCGACGTTGTAGTCGAACGATGCCGGCGTCTTGCCGTCTTCCCTGAGCGAGCCGTCCATCATCACCGACGAGAAGCCCAGGTCGATGGCGCCCTGGCAGATGGCGGGGCTCTGGCCGTGGTCCTGGTGCATGACCAGCGGGATGTTCGGATACGCCTCGATGGCCGCCGAGATCAGGTGCTTGATGAAGGACTCGCCGGCGTACTTGCGGGCACCCGCGCTGGCTTGCAGGATGACCGGCGCGCCGGTTTCCTTGGCCGCTTCCATCACGGCCTGGACCTGCTCCAGGTTGTTGACGTTGAAAGCCGGAATGCCGTAGCCGTTGGCGGCGGCGTGGTCGAGCAGTTCGCGCATCGAAACGAGTGCCATGAGATTACCTCGCAGGAAAGTTGGAATCGGTCAAAACTGGCACGATTCTATCAAATTACTTCCTATTTTCTGACGTTTCCCCTGCGAGCGACTGTACGTGCGGTTTTAACCTGTACGCAGCCTATTCAATTGATCCCCTGTTAATTGACTGCCATACTGCTTGTTGGTTCACCGAGTTAAGGCGAGCCGCGCTTTTAATTAAGCAATTCAATTAAACTACATTCAGGGATGAATTGATGCGGAAATTTATTTTATTGTTCGCGATTGCAACCTCGGTTGCGGCTCAAGCAAAAGAGCCCAATGCCGGCGGCATGGATTTCGGGCCTCTGGCAAAACTCGCGGGAACGTGGAAAAGCGTGGAAACCGGCGGCGTCGATGTTGCGCCGGCACAGGCCAAATCGGCGGCTGGCAAAGGGCAGCCCGCGGCGTCGCCTTTTTACGAAGTGCTGACCTTCGAACCGGCCGCAGATGCAACGAATGTCAGCGAACAGTATCTGGTCGCGATGTACTACAAGCAGGAAGTTTTTCGGAAATCAGACAACAAAAAATTTCACGATCAGCGCGGCTATTTGATTTATGACAAACAAAATCAAATGGTCTACAACTCTTTTTGCGTTCCGCGCGCAGTGTGTGTTGTCGCAGAAGGGAAGGCCGGCAACAAGATGACACTTAAATCGTCATCCGGCGGTATCGCCGAATCTGCATACATGGCAAAGAACGGCAAGACCACCGCCTTTTCGATGACGCTCGACCTGTCCGGGGACGACCTGAAGTATTCACAACAGACCGGGCTGAACATCTACAACAAGTCGTTCGAGCACGTCGATGCCGACACGCTCGTTCGGGCCAAATAGCGTTCATCTGGCCCGCCATCATCGACGGACGGGGCGGGCCAGCGGCGCCTTCAGGCCACCTTGCAGATCTTGAGCATGTTCGTGCCGCCCGGCTCGCCCATCGGCTCGCCGCAGGTAATGGCGTAGATGTCGCCGGTCTGCACGATGCCGCGGCGCTTGAGGTGCGCCTCGGCCTGGGCCAGCGCGGTGTCGCGATCGGTTTCCGAGTCCATCAGCAGCGGGCGCACGTTGCGGTACAGGGCCATCTTGCGCTGGGTGGCCAGGCGCGAGGTCAACGCGTACATGGGGATGTGGGCGCGGTGGCGGCTCATCCACAGCGGCGTGGAGCCCGATTCGGTCAGTGCCACGATGGCCTTGGCGCCCAGGTGATGGGCGGTGAACAGCGCGCCCATGGCAATGGACTGGTCGATGCGGCTGTAGCTGCCGCTGAAATCGGCATCCAGGCGCTTGTCTTCGGCGGACTCGGCGGCCTCGCAGATGCGGCTCATTTCCTGCACCGTTTCCAGCGGGAACTTGCCCGAGGCGGTCTCGGCCGAGGTCATCACGGCGTCGGTGCCGTCCAGCACGGCATTGGCCACGTCGCTCACCTCGGCGCGGGTCGGCACCGGGTTGTTGATCATGGATTCCATCATCTGCGTGGCGGTGATGGTGATCTTGTCCATCTCGCGCGCCATGCGGATCATCTTCTTCTGCAGCGCCGGCACGGCGGCGTTGCCCACTTCAACGGCCAGGTCGCCGCGCGCGACCATGATGCCGTCGCTGGCGGCCAGGATCTCCACCAGGTTCGGAATGGCCTCGGCGCGCTCGATCTTGGCGATCAGGCCGGGGCGATGGCCGTACTCGGCAGCGGCCACGTTGCACAACTGGCGTGCCATTTCCATGTCGGTGCCGTTCTTGGGGAAGCTCACGGCCACGTAGTCGGCCTGGAAGCTCATCGCGGTCTTGATGTCTTCCATGTCCTTGGCCGTCAGGGCCGGCGCCGTCAGGCCGCCGCCCTGCTTGTTGATGCCCTTGTTGTTGGACAGCACGCCGCCCAGGCGCACGGTGGTGTGCACTGCCTCGCCCTTGACGGCGTCCACGCTCAGCACGATCAGGCCGTCGTTGAGCAGCAGGCGGTCACCCGGCTTCACGTCGCGCGGCAGGTCCTTGTAGTCCAGGCCGACGGCGTTGATGTCACCCAGTTCGGTTCGGGCGGCGTCGAGAATGAACTTGGCGCCGGCCTCCAGGTGCACCCGGCCTTCGGCGAACTTGCCGACGCGGATCTTCGGGCCCTGCAGGTCGGCCATGATCGCGACCTCGCGGCCGGCGCGGCGTGCGGCCTCGCGGATCATGGCGGCGCGGTCGATGTGGTCCTGCGCCGTGCCGTGGCTGAAGTTGAGCCGCATGCAGCTCACCTTGTGATGGACCATCTGCTCGATCAGCTCCATCGTGCTGGTGGAGGGGCCGAGCGTGGCGACGATCTTGGTGGCGTGGCGGGGAAGGCGGACGGCGTCCATGGTGCAGGGTCTCCTGGGGGTGAGTCGTTGTGGCTATCTCACATGGAAATATAGCATTGCACCATGTGAGATTCGTGACGAATAACTGAAATTCCCGCACCGAATAAAGCCCGCCGGACCCACGCAACCCGCCCTTTTTCGGATGAATTGCGAAGGCCCGCCCGGCTTCATTGCGCGGCGCGGCGCTCGAGGATCTCGAAGGCCGGAAGCGTCTTGCCCTCCAGCACTTCCAGGAAGGCGCCACCGCCGGTGGAGATGTAGCCCACGTCCTTCTCGATGCCGTACTTGGCAATGGCCGCCAATGTGTCGCCGCCGCCGGCAATGGAGAAGGCGCTGCTCTGGGCAATGGCGCGGGCGATGGTCTCGGTGCCGTGGGCGAAGGCGTCGAACTCGAACACGCCCACCGGGCCGTTCCAGACGATGGTGCCGGCCTGGCGCAGCTGCGCGGCCAGCAGTTCGGCCGTCTTGGGGCCGATGTCCAGGATCAGGTCGTCTTCCGCCACGTCGGCGGCAGCCTTGACGGTGGCCGGCGCATCGGCGGCAAAGGTCTTGGCGCACACCACGTCCACCGGAATGGGCACCGCCGCGCCGCGCGCGCGCATGGCCTCGATCACCGACTTGGCCTGGTCGAGCAGGTCCGGCTCGGCCAGCGATTTGCCGATGGACAGGCCCGCGGCCAGCATGAAGGTGTTGGCAATGCCGCCGCCCACGATGAGCTGGTCCACCTTGGAGGCCAGGCTGTTGAGGATGGTGAGCTTGGTGCTGACCTTGGAGCCGGCCACGATGGCCACCAGCGGGCGCTTGGGGTCGCTCAGGGCGCGGGAAATGGCGTCGATCTCGGCCGCCAGCAACGGACCGGCGCAGGCGATCTTTGCGTACTGGGCGATGCCGTAGGTGGAGGCCTCGGCGCGGTGCGCGGTGCCGAAGGCGTCGTGCACGAAGATGTCGCACAGCGCGGCCATCTTTTGCGCCAGCGCCGGATCGTTCTTCTTTTCGCCCTTGTTCAGGCGGCAGTTTTCCAGCAGCACCACCTGGCCGGGCTTCACGTCGACGCCCTTTTCAACCCAGTTGGAGACCAGCGGCACCTCGCGGCCGAGCAGCTCGCCCAGGCGGGCGGCCACCGGTGCCAGGGAATCCTCCAGCTTGAATTCGCCCTCGGTCGGGCGGCCCAGGTGCGAGGTGACCATCACGGCCGCGCCGGCATCGAGCGCCTGGCGGATGCAGGGCACCGAGGCGCGGATGCGCGTGTCTTCGGTGATGCGGCCGGCGTCGTCTTGCGGCACGTTGAGGTCGGCGCGGATGAACACGCGTTGCCCGGCAGCCTTGCCTTGGGCACACAGATCGGTGAAGCGGATGACGTTCATTTTTTGATGCGGCGGGCGGCAAGCCCTCTCGAGAAGGAAAACAGCCTTCATTCTAGTTTTTGCCCCCCGAAAGCCCAGGCGCGGCGAGTCCCTTGCGGTCACATGGGGGATTCATATCGAATGCTTATGAATCCATGAATCGATTTCGTTGGATTCATGAGCGGCATCGGCGTCCAATCGCGCCCCGTGAATGCTTCCCCTGCCCCATCGCCTGTCGCGGTGCGCGGCCTGCACCACTTCGCATGGCGCTGCCGCGACGCCGAGGAAACCCGCGCCTTCTACGAAGACCTGCTGGGCCTGCCGCTGGTACATGTGATCAAGTCCGATCACGTGCCCAGCACCGGCGAGTACTGCCCCTACGTGCACATCTTCTTCCAGATGGCCGACGGCTCCTACGTGGCCTTCTTCGACCTGGGCGACAACGTCAATGCCGAACCTTCGCCCAACACGCCGGCCTGGGTCAACCACCTGGCGCTGCGCGTGGACTCGGTCGATGCGCTGCTGGCCGCCAAGGCGCGGCTCGAAGCCGCCGGCGTGCAGGTGCTGGGCGTGACCGACCATCACATCATCGAGTCGATCTATTTCTTCGACCCCAACGGCATCCGGCTGGAACTGACCACGCCCACCGTGCCGCAGTCCACCATGGACGCGCACGCCCGGCGCGCGCACGACGAACTGGATGCGTGGACAGGCAAGAAGGCCCGCCTGCTGGCCGAAGGAAAGGCGCCGCGCCATGGCTGACCTGAACCTGGCCGTCATCGACGTCAAGCCCGGCGCCGCAATGGAAAGCCAGTCGGGCCTGCAGATGCTGCGCCCGCGAATCTACGGCGCCTACATGGCCCCGGCAGGCGACAGGAAAAAGATCGCCTGCATCGTGATGCACCCGACCAGCAACTTCATGGGGCACTACCTGATCGCCCCGCTGGCCGCGCGCGGCATCTGCTGCATGGGGCTGAACTCGCGCTACGCGGGCAACGACACGGTGCTGCTGATGGAGCGCGCCATCCAGGACCTGGGCGCGGGCGTGCAGTACCTGCGCAGCCAGGGCTACGAGAAGGTCTTCCTGGTGGGCAACTCCGGCGGCGCGGCGCTAGCGAGCTTCTACCAGGCGCAGGCCGAGAAGCTCACCGCCACGCATTTCGCCGATGGCGACCCCACGCACCTGCATCCGAGCGACCTGCCGCCCGTGGACGGCATCGCCCTGTGCGCCGCCCACCTGGGCCGCTCGCGCCTGCTGCGCGAATGGATCGATCCTTCCGTGGCCGACGAGCACGACCCGCTCTCGGTGGACCCCGCGCTGGACATGTACGACCCGCGCCACCGCGTGCCTTACGACAGCGAATTCCTCGCGCGGTTTTCGGCCGCGCAGAAGGCCCGCCTCGCCCGCATCGAGCACTGGGCGCTGCAGCGCCTGGCCATGCTGCGCGCCACGCCCGGTGCGCCGCGCGACCAGAGCTTCATCGTCTACCGCACCCACGCCGACCCGCGCTGCGTCGACCTGTCGCTGGATGCGAACGACCGCGCGCCCGGCAGCGTGTGGGGCGACGCACGCTCGGTGAACTACTCGTGCAACGCGATGGGCCGCACCACCTCGCTCACCGCCTTTCTTTCGCAGTGGTCCTCGCGCTCGCAGGCCGACGGCCCCGACAACCTCGCGCGCACCTCGGTGCCGCTGCTTCTGCTGACCTACACCGCCGACCAGTCCACCTTTCCCAGCACCCGCGACACCTGGCTCGCGGCAGGCGGCTCGCGCATCCGCAACGTGGACATCGTGGGCGGCAACCACTACCTGGCCGGGCAACCGGAACTCGTGCCGCAGGCGGCCGAGGCCATCGCGCAGTGGGCGCACGGACTCTAGGCGGCCAAGCAAGTCGAAACAAGCACAACGATGAGTGACACCTACACCTTCGCGCCGGCCTACGAGCTGCCGCACTGGCCCTTCGTGCCGCCACCCGAGCTGGAAAGCGCCAAGACGGTTCGCCACCCGATCGTGATCGTCGGCGCCGGCCCCGCGGGGCTGACGCTGGCCTGCGACCTGGCCAGCCGCGGCGTGCGCTGCGTGCTGCTGGACGAGGACGACACCGTGGGCGTGCGCGGCGCCTCCTCGCGCGGCATCTGCTATGCGCAAAAGAGCCTGGAGATCTTCGCGCGGCTCGGCATCTACGAGCGCGTGGCGGACAAGGGCATCACCTGGTCCTTCGGGCGCACCTTCTCGGGCGAGCGCGAGGTGTACAGCTTCAACCTCAAGACCGACTCCCTCTCGCGGCAGCCGCCGTTCATCAACCTGCAGCAGTTCTACGTGGAGTGGTTCCTGGTGGACCGCATTGTGGAACTGGGCCTGACCGACCTGCGCTGGAAGAACAAGGTGACGCAGGTCGCGCATCTCGACGATGGCGCACGCCTCGAAGTCGAGACGCCCGCGGGCCGCTACGCCATCGAGGCGGACCACCTCATCGACGCCACCGGCGCCAACAGCCCCATTCGCACGCAGCTTGGCATCGAGACCCACAGCTCGCGCAGCACCGACCGCTGGTGCATCAGCGACGTGCGCTTCAAGAAGCCGCTGCCGGTGGAGCGCTGGACCTGGGTGGACGCGCCCTTCAACGAAGGCCGCGGCGTGTGGCAACACCTGATGGCCGACGGCGTCTGGCGCATCGACTACCAGATGCCCGAAGACTGCGACACCGACCACATCAGCAGGCCCGAGGTGGCCGGTGCGCGGCTGCGCGAACAACTGGGGCCGGACGTGGAGTTCGAGTTCGTCTGGATCGGCCCGTACGGCTACCGCGACCACCTGCTCGACAACTTCCGCCACGGCCGCATCCTCTTCATCGGCGATGCGGCGCACGTGGTGAGCCCCTTCGGCGCACGGGGCGGCAACACCGGCATCCAGGACGCGGCCAACCTCGCCTGGAAGCTCGCGCTGGTGACGCAAGGCGCAGCACGCGATGCGCTGCTGCAAAGCTACCACGACGAGCGCCGCCCGGCGGCCGAAGAGAACCTGCGCGTCACCAGCCGCTCGGCCCGATTCCTGGCGCCGCGCAGCAGCGCGGAGCACACGATGCGGCGCGCGGTGGTCGACCTGGCTGCGCGCTTTCCTTTTGCACGCGCGATGGTGAATACCGGCCGCATGTCGGTGGCCAACGCCTACCCGGGCGCGCCGCATCTGCCGGACGGCGCCTGCACGGTGCAGAACCTGGCACTGGCCTGGCGCAGCGGACGCGCGACCAGCGTGGCCGAGCTGCTGGGCGAAGGCGGCGGCAGCAGCTGCCTGGGCCTGTGGTTCGCTCCGACGCGCGCGCAGGCCGCCGCCGCCTTCGATCTGCCGCCCGAGCTTCCGCTGCGCCTGGTGGCCGTGGGCGGCGACAGCCCCCTGCCCACGCTGCAGCACGACGACACCCTTGCGGGGCATCTGGGCAACCCAAGTGCGGGCAGCCTGGTGCTGGTGCGGCCCGACGCCTATCGCGCCGCGTGCCTTGCGCAGCCCGACGCCTCCTGCATCACCCAACTGCTGCGCGCGACGCTGTCGCTTCGCTGAGAGAAGAACATGATCACCGACCCCCACATCCCCGATGCCGACGGCTTCTACGAAGCGTGGCTGCGCGCCCATGCAGGCCTGAGCGATGCGCAAAGCGCCGACCTGAACGCCCGCCTGGTGCTGCTGCTGGCCAACCAGTGCGGCGACCAGGGCGGCGACCAGGGCGTGCTGTTGTCCTGCATTGCGGCAGCCTCGCAAGGAAGCCGCGCATGACCGCCGCACAAGTCTCCTTCGCCTCCGCCGCCGACACGCGCGAGCAGAAGCCCCGCCTGCAGGAACTCGCGCCCAACGTCTACGGCTACATCAGCGACTTCGACCCCAACTGCGGCTTCATCGTCGGCGAGGACCAGGTGGTGCTGATCGACACGCGCCCCACGCCGCGCATGGCGCGCGACTTCCTGGCCGACATCCGCACCGTGACCGACAAGCCGGTGCGCACCATCGTGCTCACGCACTACCACGCTGTGCGCGTGATGGGTGCCAGCGCATTCGAAAAGGACGCGCCCGCCATCATCGCGAGCCGAGGCACCTTCGACTGGGTGCGCGAACGCGGCCAGGCCGACTTCGATTCGGAGGTGGGCCGCTTTCCGCGCCTGTTTGCCGGCGTGGAGGAAGTCCCGGGCCTGACGGTGCCGCACATCAGCTTCGAGCGCGAGATGAGCCTGTGGCTGAACGGTCGCGAGGTACGGCTGATGTGCCTGGGCCGAGGCCACTCGGGCGGCGACACCGTGGCCTGGCTGCCCGACTGCGGCGTGCTCTTCTGCGGCGACGTGGTGGAGAACCGCTGCGGCGTCTACGCCGGCGATGCCTACATCCAGGACTGGGCCGGCACACTGGACGCCGTGGCCGCGCTCAAGCCGCGTGTTCTGGTGCCGGGTCGCGGCGCGGTGCTGCAAGGCGCGCCGGCATGCGCCGAGGCCATCGAACTCACGAAAGCCTTCCTGTCGACGCTGCTGGCCAGCGTCCGCGAAGGCATCGCCGCCGGCGAGGGCCTGCGCGGCTGCTTCCAGCGCGCCGAAGCCGCGATGATGCCGCGCTTCGGCCAATGGCCCGTGTTCCAGCACGTGCTGCCCTTCGATGTGGCGCGCGCCTTCGACGAGCTCGGCGGCATGGAGCACCCCCGCATCTGGACCGCCGAGCGCGACCGCGAGCTCTGGCAGGTCCTCAAAGGCTGACCGCCCCCAATACTTTCAACCTGGAGACAAACGATGAAACGATTCCTGCGGCTGATCGCCGCCGGCCTGACCCTGGCTGCCGCCAGCCATGCACCCGCGCAAGCCCAAGGCAGCTACCCCAGCCAGCCGGTGCGCTGGATCGTGCCCTACGTGGCCGGCGGCGGCACCGACAACCTGGCCCGCGCACTGGCCGATGCGATGACGCCTTCGCTGGGCCAGCCCATCGTGATCGACAACCGGCCGGGCGCCTCCACCAACATCGGCGTGTCGGTGATGATGCAAGCCAAGCCCGACGGCTACACGATCATGCAGGCGGAGAACGCCGCGCTGCTGTTCAACGAGCACATGTTCGCCAAGCTGGCGTACAAGCCGGCGTCCGACTTCACCTACATCGGCGCCATCGGGCGCTTTCCGGTGGCGCTGGTGGTGAATCCGAACTTCCCGGCCAAGACGGTGGCGGAGTTCGTGAGCTACGTGAAGGCACACCCCGACCAGGTGAGCTACGCCTCGCCCGGCAACGGTTCGCCGCACCACATGGCCATGGAGTTGTTCAAGCAGAAGGCCGGCATCGGCATCCAGCACGTGCCCTACAAGGGCGCTGCGCCGGCCATGACGGATGTGATGGGCGGCCAGGTGCCCACCATGATGCTGGACCTGGCCTCGGGCCTTCCGGCCATCAAGGCCGGCAAGGTGCGGGTGCTGGCCATTGCGCTGCCGCAGCGCGCGGCGGCCCTGCCCGACGTGCCCACCTTCGCCGAGCTTGGCTTCCAGGACATGAACGCCTACGCCTTCCACGGCCTGATCGGCCCGGCCGGCATGCCGGCCGACGTGGTCAACCGCCTGAACAGCGAACTGAACAAGGCCATGAAGGCGCCCAAGGTGGTGAAGCTCTTTGCCGAGTTCGGCTTCGAAGCCCTGCCCGGCACGCCGCAGGACTTCTACAGGCTCTCGCGCTCCGAGAGCGAGCGCTGGGGCAGGATCATCAAGACCGCCGGCGTGCAACTGGACTGAGCGACACAATTGATTGCGCACCCTCGCCAGCCCCGCACCGCGGAACCGGCTTTGCCGGGCCGCTGGTGAGGGCCCCTCCCCGGGAAGTGGCGAATTGCACGAAGCGAAGTGAAGAGCCGGGAGGCTCCATTCACCAGGCCAGGCGCAGGTGCAAGGGCAAATACACCGCCATGCCCACCAGCATGGTGCCCAGCACCCCGCGCCGCCAGAAGTAGTAGGCGGCACCGGCCAGCGCGGCGTAGATGCGTGCATCGTGCAGGTTGGGCACCAGGTGGCCGCTGGTCATCACGATCTCGGGGATGACCACTGCGGCCAGCGCCGCGATGGGCGCGTAGTGCAGCGCGCGGTGCGCCCAGTCCGGCAGGCCCCAGGGCCGGTCGAGAATGAAGAAGAAGCAGCGCGTGAGCACCGTGACGCCGGCCAGGCCGACGATCACGCCCAGGGTCCACCAGTCGGTGACTCCCGCAACCGTGTTCGTCATGCGTCGTCCTCCGTCGCCGGATTCGGCACAAAGCCCTTCTCGATCCAGAAACACAGCAGCACGGCCATGCCGATGGCCGCCACGATGTTGAGCTTGAGCGGCAGTGCAAAGGCTGCCACGGCCGTTGCGCCGGCGATCAGGCCCGCCAGCACGCGCAGGCGCGAAGTCGCCATCGAGCACAGGATGCCCACCAGGCTCAGCACGCCGGCAAAGCCCAGGCCCCAGCCTTGCGGAATGAGGTTGCCCAGCGCGATGCCGACCAGGCTCATGCCCATCCACGAGAACCATGTGACGCAGTAGCCGCCGGTCAGGTAGCCCTCTTGCGCGCGGCGCTGTTCGTCGGTGGTGGCCGGCTCGGGGTAGTGGCTGGTGAACATGGCATAGCTCATGTCGGCCGTGAGGTAGCCGTGCGTCATGCGGCGCCAGCGCGGCATGTGCATGAGGTAGGGCCGCAGGTGCAGGCTGAACACCACGAAGCGCAGGTTCACGCAAAAGCCCGTGGCCAGGACCACCCAGAAGGGCGCGCCGGCCACCAGCAGCGGAATGGCCGCCAGCTGCGAACTGCCGGCATACACCAGCAGCGTCATCGCCACCGACTCGAACACGCTCATGCCCGACTTGACCATGGCCACGCCGGTCATCAGGCCCCAGGCACCGATGCCCATGGCCACGGGCGCCATGTTGCGCACGCCCTCGTGAAAGGTCGGCTCACGCCGTACGGAGGAAAGAAAGAACATTCGTCGGCTTCAGTTCTCGAAGACCTGTCCGGCCTTCAACTCGAAGCCGCGCAGAAAATCAGCCGCCGGCAGGCGCTTGCCGCCGGGGCGCTGCAGTTCGGTGGCCACCAGGCGAGCGCCGCCCGTGGCCACCACGATGCCTTCGGGCGAGGCCTCCAGCACGGTGCCGGGCGCCGCGCCGGCCTCGCCGCCCTGCACATGGGCCGCCCAGATCTTGACCACCTCGCCACCCACGGCGCTGCTCGCGCCGGGAAAAGGATCGAAGGCGCGCACGCGGCGCACCAGTACATCGGCCGGCTGGGTCCAGTCGATCTTCGCCTCGTGCTTCTCGATCTTGTGGGCGTAGGTGACGCCTTCTTCGGGTTGCTTCACCGGCTGCAACTGGCCGGCCCGCGCGGCACGCAGCGCATCGACGATGAGCCGCCCGCCCATGTCGGCCAGGCGGTCGTGCAGGCGCGCCGTGCTGTCGTCGCCGATGTCCAGCCGCTCTTCGAGCAGCATGTCGCCGGTGTCCAGGCCTGCATCCATCTGCATGATGGTCACACCCGTCTGTGCATCGCCCGCCTCGATGGCGCGATGGATGGGCGCCGCGCCGCGCCAGCGCGGCAGCAGCGAGGCATGGATGTTCAGGCAGCCCAGCCGCGGGGTATCGAGCACCCATTGCGGCAGGATCAGCCCGTAGGCCGCCACCACCATGACATCGGCCTGCGCGGCCAGCAAGGCTTCGCGCGCGGCGGCCGCGTCGTCAGGGTACTTGCCGTCCAGCCGCAGGCTGCGCGGCTGCGCCACCGGCCAGCCATGCGACAGCGCGCATTGCTTGACGGGCGATGCCTGCAGCTTCATGCCGCGGCCGGCGGGCCGGTCGGGCTGGGTGAGCACCAGCACGACTTCGAATTCGGTGGTGCCCGCGGACGCAATGGATTCCAGCGCCGAGCGAGCAAACTCCGGCGTGCCTGCGAATACGACTCTCACCAGCGGAACCGACGGTCGTCGTAGCGAAGATCGTCACCCACGTTGTAGCGCCGCACGACGCCCTGCGGATCGATGTAGATGTACAGGAAGCGCGGGTTGTTGATCTGCAGGTAGCGCCACGACCAGACGTTGCCGTTGAACGAGCTCACCTGGGTGATCTCGTAAGGCCGGCCATAGGTGCGCACCACGTCTTCCACATGCCACCGGTCGACCAGGATGGTCTGCGCGAAGTAGCGCTCGTCCATTTCCTGGATCACCGAGACCACGTGCCCGCTGGTGTCCAGGTCGACGTTGTTGACCTCGAAGCCCATCGGCGCGCGCGAGTACTGCAGGCGCTCCCCGCCTTGCGGCAGCGGATACACCGAGGTCGGCGCGCCAACGCGCTGCAGCACCTCGGTGCGGGTGGCACCCAGCGGGATGTAGTACGGATCGCTCGCGCAGCCGGCAAGCACCGCCAGGGTGGCGGCGGCAACCATGCAAGGGGCTGTGCGCAGGCGGGTCATGGCGTGGCTCCGGTTCAGGCCCGCTGCGCGCGCTGCTGCGCGTCGCGCTGGTCTTCGCGCTGCTGCTTGAGCAGCTTGCTCTTGATGCGGTTGCGCTTGAGCGGCGACAGGTACTCGACGAACACCTTGCCCAGCAGGTGGTCCAGTTCGTGCTGGATGCACACTGCCAGCAGGCCCTCGGCCTCGATGTTCTGTTCCTGGCCCTCGGCGTCCAGCGCCTTGACCTTGACCGAGGTGGAGCGCTCCACGCCGTCGTAGATGCCGGGCACCGACAGGCAGCCTTCCTCGTTCACCACCTTCTCGTCGCTGGCCCAGGTGATCTCGGGGTTGATGAGCACCAGCGGCGCATCGCGCTCTTCGGAGGTGTCGATGACGACCACGCGCTCATGCACGTCGATCTGGGTCGCAGCCAGGCCGATGCCGTTGGCGTCGTACATGGTTTCGAGCATGTCCGCCGCCAGCGTCTTGATGCGCTGATCGATGGCTTGCACCGGCTTGGCCACCGTATGCAGGCGCGGATCTGGGTAACTAAGAATGTTTCGTTTCGCCATGGAAAGCTCACAGGTTGTGGGTATTTTCGCCACTTCCAGGGGTTGACGCGCCTGCCAAGGCCGATAAACGTTGCCCCCTCAAGGGCTTCAGCGCAGAATTCGTTGCAAATTGTGAGGATTTGTTCGACGGGTAGCCCTGCCCAGCGCATGCACATCATCCCAGCCATGAAGACATCTAGCCCCGGCCACGGCCGCCCTTCTCGACCGAATTTTCGACCGGTGACGCGACCGAACCTGCTGGCCTGCCTTGCGGCGCTGGCGGTGCTCGGCGCGGGCGTGCAGTCGGCCCATGCGCAGAAGTACCCCATCACCGAGCAGCAGCGCGCCACCGCCCAGGCCACGTCCCAGGCCGGCATTCCGGTGAGCGAGCTCGCCCCCGGCGCGCCGGACGAATACACCGTCAAGCGCGGTGACACGCTCTGGGCCATTTCTCGCATGTACCTGCGCAGCCCCTGGCGTTGGCCGGAGCTGTGGGGCATGAACATGTCGGACATCAAGAATCCGCACCTGATCTACCCCGGCCAGGTTCTCTACCTGGACAAGAGCAACGGACGCGCGCGCCTGTCGACCCGCGCCGGCAGCGGCTCGGGCGGCACCATCAAGCTGTCGCCGCGCACGCGCTACGAGTCGCTGTCGGGCATGGCCCTGCCCACGCTCAAGCCCAGCCTGATCGAGCCCTTCCTGACCGAGCCGGTGGTGGTGGACGAGAACACGCTGGCCAACGCGCCGCGCATCGTGGCGGGCAACGACAACCACGTGCTGCTGGCCCGCGGCGACCGCGCCTATGCCATGGGCGGCGTCGAAGGCGATCTGGTCGAGCAATCCGGGCCGATCAAGCAGTTCCGCGTGTTCCGCGACGCCACGCCGCTGGTCGATCCGGCCACGGGCGAAGTCCTGGGCTACGAGGCGCAGTACCTGGGCCGCGCCCAGCTGCAGCGCAGCCAGACCATCGAATCGCAGATGCAGGACGGCAAGATGGTCACCAGCGTGGTGCCCGCCACCATCGACCTGATCTCGGCCAAGGAAGAAATCCGCGCCGGCGACCGCCTGCTGCCCGAGCCGCCACGCCAGCTGGTGAGCTACGTGCCGCGCGCACCGGCCGGTCCCGTGGACGGCGGCCGCATCATCTCGGTGTACGGCAACGCCGTGACCTTCGCGGCGCAGAACCAGGTGGTGGCCATCAACAAGGGCCTGCGCGACGGCATCGAGAGCGGCAACGTGCTTGCCATTCTCAAGAACGGCGAAGTCATCACCGACCGCACCAACGGCGGCAAGGAAACGCTCAAATTGCCCAATGAGCGCATCGGATTGCTGATGGTTTTCCGTCCCTTCGAAAAGGTGTCGTACGCTCTGGTCCTCGAGATCAGCGATGTGCCGAAAGCCGGTGACCTGCTGGTCAATCCGTAGGCACATTAGTTCACCTTTCCTTGGGTTCTCTTTCTCGCGACGAACTTCAACACTGGCTGCGCCTCACGCTGACCCCCGGGGTCGGCGACGGCACTTCCCGCAAGCTGCTGGCGGCCTTCGGCCTGCCTGAGGCGGTTTTCGCCCAACCGCAGGCTGCGCTGCTTCAGGTGGTCTCGCAGGCCCAGGCGAATGCCCTGGCGCAGCAGCCGTCCGAACTGGATGGGCTGGTCGAGCTGACCTGGCAATGGCTGCAGGCCGCGCCCGGACGCAACCGCATCGTGACGCTGGCCGACGCGGCCTATCCGGCTTCGCTGCTCGATACCGCCGATCCGCCCCTGCTGCTCTACCTCATGGGGCCGCCGCAGTTCGAGCTGTCCCAGCTGGACCGCAGCCTGGCGGTGGTCGGCAGCCGCAACCCCACGCCGCAGGGCGCCAGCAATGCGCGCGCTTTCGGGCATGCGCTCACGCAGGCCGGCGTGTCGGTGGTGTCGGGCCTGGCGCTGGGCATCGATGGCGCCGCGCACGAGGGCGCGCTGGAGGGCGCAGCCGGCAACGATGCATTCCTGGCGACGGTGGCGGTGGTCGGCACCGGACTCGACCGGGTCTACCCGGCCCGGCATCGGCAACTGGCGCACCGCATCGCCCAGCAGGGCCTGCTGGTGAGCGAGTTGCCGCTGGGCACGCCGCCGCTCACGCAGAACTTTCCAAAGCGCAACCGGATCATTGCCGGGCTCACGCGCGGCACGCTGGTGGTGGAGGCGGCGCTGCAATCCGGCTCGCTCATCACCGCGCGGCTGGCGGTGGAGCAAGGCAAGGAGGTGTTCGCCATTCCCGGGTCCATCCACGCGCCGCAGTCACGCGGCTGCCATGCGCTGATCCGGCAGGGCGCCAAGCTGGTGGAGACGGTCAAGGACATCTTCGAGGACTTGAACCTGCGCATCGAGTCCGCCCCGGCCAAGCCCGCCGCGCCGGTCAGCGCCGGCCCGCAGGACGAGCCCCCGTTGCTCGCCGCGCTGGGGCACGACCCGGTCAGCCTCGACGCATTGGTGGCGCGCACCGGCTGGCCGGCCGCACAGCTGCAGGCGCAATTGCTCGAGCTGGAGCTTTCCGGCGAAGTGGCGCGCCTGCCTGGAGGGTTGTTTCAACGCGTCGGTCACGCCTGATCCCGATTGCCACGACATCACAGTCCGGTATATTGGGCTCATGTATGACGTGCTTGTGTTCGTTTACGAAAACTACTGGCGCGGCGACGCTTGCCCCGAGGCCGAGCAACTAGGGCGCAAGCTCAGTGCCAACGGCTTCGAGGAAGACGAGATACGCGACGCGCTCCAGTGGCTCGACGGGTTGAGCCTGGCCACCCAGGGCATCCAGCTCACGCGCAACAACGAGAATGATGACGACGACGCCGGCACCACCAGCGTCACCGTCGGCCCTCCCGCTTCATCCGACCTGGCCCTCGAGCCATCGCGCCACGCCATGCGCGTGTATTCGGTGGCCGAGCAGGATCACCTGGGCGCCGAGTGCCTTGGCTTCCTGACCTTCCTGGACAGCGCGCAGGCGCTGCCGGCCGGCATGCGCGAAGTGGTCATCGAACGCGCGATGGCCGCACCCGGCGACCCGCTGGCGCTGGAGGAGCTCAAGATCATCTTGCTGATGGTGCACTGGAGCACCGGCATCGAGCCCGATGCGCTGGTGCTCGACGAACTCTGCGACGACCCGGCCGACCGGATCGCGCATTGACTGAAACTCCCCGGCTTTTCACTTCGCTTCGCTGCGTGTAATTCGCCACCCCCCGTGGGGGCGACCCCGCCTGAGGTCCGGCGAAGCCGGTCCCTCGGTGCGGGACTGGTAGGGGCCTGTCCCCCAACGGAGGCCTTTTTGGCCCGTACTTAGTCGAGCAGACGCTCTGGGTTGGCGTCGAGCTTGGCCAGCGCTTCGCGCGTGGCGCGCACGGTCAGCGTTTCTTCTTCGGCCGGCACCAGCAGGCCGGCCTGCAGGTACGAGGCCAGGCGGCCGGC
The DNA here is from genome assembly GCA_018241905.1 of Pseudomonadota bacterium. Lineage (GTDB taxonomy): Bacteria > Pseudomonadota > Gammaproteobacteria > Burkholderiales > Burkholderiaceae_C > Variovorax. The sequence continues at coordinate 2,679 of JAFECZ010000038.1, read as the reverse complement.
CTGGATGAGGAAGCTGCGGCCGCCCGGGGCTGCAAACAGGTGCAGTTGCTTGCGGTCGCTGCGCCACACGAACTGCACCTGCGTGGGGCGGTTGTTGTGGTCCAGCATGAACCAGTTGCCCACCTGCAGGTCGTGCGCCCAAGCCAGCATCTCGTCGCTGACCTTGGCGCCGGTGTCGGGCACCACTTCGATGGAAGCGGCATCCACGCCCAGCAGGAGCTCGATGCTGGCGGCGTCCAGCGGCAGGTCGGTGGCGCCCTCGTCGCTGACGAAGTCTTCCAGGTTGGCCAGGCGCTTGGCCATGGCGTCGATCTGGGACGACGGAATGGCATCGGTCTTGGACATGAAGGCGTCGGCCAGGGTCTGGCCGATGGTCTTGATGTGCTGTTCTTGCGGGTCGCCTTCGATGCCCAGCAAGGCCATGCCCTGGCGCAGCCGCTGCAGCAGGTTGGGCAGGTCCTGGATGACGCGCGTGCGGTCGTTGCGGTTGGGCTTGGCGCTGGCCGCCCACACCAGGTCGGCGGCGGCGCGCTTGAGGGTGACGGTCTGCTGGTCTTGTGCGCCGTAGCGCAGCGCGGCCAGGGCCAGCACCTCGGCCCAAACCTTGAACAGGAACTCCCGGATCTCCTCGCGCACCGGGATGTCGTTGAGCATCTTGCGCAACTCGATGGTGTACTGGATCGCCATCGTCTCTTTCTGCTCCACCTGTTGCGCCACGCTCATCAGGCGCTGGGTGGCGTCGCTTTGCGTGAGGTACTTGGAGAGGAAGGCGACGAATTCGTCGTACACCAGCTTGAATACACGCTGGCCGGTTTCGGGGTACTGCTCGATGACCTGCACCACGCGGCGGATCTCGCCTTCGAGCGCGCTGCCGGAAATGGCCGCGGCGTCGAAACCCATCACGCACGAACCCATGCGGTCGATGAGCATGCGCGCCGGGTGCTGCAGCGTGCCGAAGAATTCGGGCTCGGCAATGGCCACCCGCAGCACGGGCATCTGCAGGCGCGCGAACCAGACGCGCGCCGAGAACGGAATGCGCTCTTCCGACAGGATGGCCTGGAACATCAGGGCCACGATCTCCACCGTGGCCTTGTCGGCCGTGGTCGGGGCCTTTTTCTTGAGCTCGGCCGCGCGCCGGCGCATGTCGACCGCGCTTTGCTGGATGGCCGTGGCCTCGTCGCCCACCACATAGCGCGACGAAGCGGCGCGATAGGCCACCTCGGCGTCCATGATGGCCTGCACGAACACCGGCGAGGCAGCGCCCAGCGGCACGCTGCGCGGACCGCCCGCACCGCCCACCGCACTGGCGGCCATGGCGCTGCTGCCGCCGACGAAGTCGCTTCCGATGCGCGCCGTGACGAATCGCTTGAGGCTGCTGAGCACGCCCTGCGCCCGCTGGGCCGCAATCATCAGGGGCGTGCCGATGAGGGGGAAGTCGCTCGCGCTCATGGCCGCGGCGGGCCGGCTGGCACCGGCCGGGGGGTTCTGCAGGCCGATGGCGGCCGGCGCGAACACCGCGCCCCCTTGCAGCGGCGCGTCGATGGTCATGCCTCGGCCGGCAAAGCCCATTGGCGCCGACGACGGTGCCCCGTGGGCACGCTTGACGAAGCCCTTGAGGTCGATCTCGGGCATGATGCCCCGGCTGACCAGGAAGGCGTTGGCGTCCTTGTAGGCCTTCAGGATCACTTCCAGCATCTGCTGCTGGACCACGTCCTGCACCTTGGTCCACAGCGCCCGGGTCAGGCCGGCGGCCAGCCACTGGTCGACCAGCAGCTTGGACAGCACTTCGGGCCGCAGCACGTCCTTGGCGCTGAGTTCGCCCGTGTTCTCCAGGAACTGCATGCGCAGGCGCAAGTCGTTGAGCTCGAAGCTGGCCTTGTCCTGGATCACCAGTGCCAGGCGGGACGACAGGATGTTGTTCTCCACCACTTCGTCGCCGATGAGTTCCAGCCCGCCGCTGAGCGAGTGCAGGGTAGAACCGCCGGACTGCATGCTCTGCAAGGCCCTGCGCCAGCCCGAGGCCGCCAGGTTGACCCAGCGCGATTCCTGCTCGACGAAGGCGACGAAGTCGTCGCGGTTCTGGTGCATTTCGCGGGCGTTGCCGCCCTGGCTGGACAAGGAGCTCAGCCGTTCGCGGATGGCATGCGCGGTGGGCGCGATCACCCCTTCGGTGGCGGCAACGAAGCGCTCGCGCGTCTCGCGCGCGATTTGAACGGAAGATGCGTTGGAACGCTCGGTGCTGCTCATGGGAGGTCAGGCCGGCTGGGCACCGGCGGCAGCGCCGAGCTTGCCCTTTGCGCGCAATCCGCACAAGTGTCGCAGCATGCTCGGCAACCCCAACGTCGCGTCCGGCCCACGGCTGTGATCAGACGACTGCGCCGGCGTTCGGGTCGTCCGGGTCGCCGTCGCGCTTGGTGGAGCCCTTGACCAGGTCCTCGCGCTTGACGCCCAGCCACATGGCAATGGCAGCAGCCACGAAGGCGGAGGAGTAGATGCCGAAGCAGATGCCGATGGTCAGCGCCAGGGCGAAGTAGTGCAGCGTGGGGCCGCCGAAGAAGAACATCGACAACACCACCAGCTGGGTGGAGCCGTGGGTGATGATGGTGCGGCTGATGGTGGAGGTGATCGCGCTGTCGATGCTCTCCACGGTGCTCATCTTGCGGTAGCGCCGGAAGTTCT
>JAFECZ010000389.1 GCA_018241905.1 Pseudomonadota bacterium | reverse complement strand
GGATCTGGCAGGGGTGGAATTCGTTGGTCAGGCCATTGATGACCGGCACGCGCGAATGCGCGGCAAAGGCCTCGAGCTTGGACTGCTCGAAGGTGCGGATCATCACCAGGTCGACCATGCGGCTGATAACCTTGGCGCTGTCCTCGATCGGCTCGGCGCGGCCCAGCTGGCTGTCGCCGGTGGTCAGGTGCACCACGCTGCCGCCCATCTGGTACATGCCGGCCTCGAAGCTCACGCGGGTGCGCGTGGAGGCCTTCTCGAAGATCATGGCCAGCGTTCGGTCGGTCAGCGGCTGGTGCTTCTCGTAGGTCTTGAACTTCTTCTTGATCAGGGCCGCTCGCGCGAACAGGTGCGCGTACTCGTCGGCCGAGAAGTCGCCGAATTGCAGATAGTGGCGGATGGCGGGTGCAGCTGCGTTACTCATGCCTTGGATTCTGCAAGAAAGCTCTTCACGATGGGCACCAGGATGGCCACGATCTCGTCGGCCTCGGCCTGGCTCAGGACAAGCGGGGGCACCAGGCGGATCACGCTGTCGGCCGTCACGCTCAGCAGCAGGCCGGCGTCGCAGGCGCGCTGCAGGATGGCGCCGCAGGGGCGGTCGAGTTCGATGCCCAGCATCAGGCCCTGGCCGCGCACTTCCTTCACGCCGGGCAGGCTGCCCAGTTCGCGCTGCAGCGACTCCTTCAGGTGCGAGCCGACCTTGTCGGCGTTCTCGAGCAGCTTGTGCTCTTCCATGATGCGGATGGTCTCGATGCCCGCGCGCATGGCCAGCGGGTTGCCGCCGAAGGTGGTGCCGTGGTTGCCGGGGCCGAAGATATTGGCTGCCTTGGGGCCGGCCACCACCGCGCCGATGGGCACGCCCGAGCCCAGGCCCTTGGCCAGGGGCATCACGTCCGGCTTGATGCCGGCCCACTGGTGCGCAAACCACTTGCCGGTGCGGCCCATGCCGCACTGCACTTCGTCGATCATCATGAGCCAGTCGCGCTCGTCGCACAGCTGGCGCACCTGGCGCAGGTAGTCCCAGCGCATGGGGTTGATGCCGCCTTCGCCCTGGATCGTCTCGAAGAACACGGCCACCACGTTCGGGTTGCCTTCGGTGGCCTTCTTCAGCGCCTCGATGTCGTTCAGCGGCACGCGGATGAAGCCTTCCACCAGCGGGCCGAAGCCGGCCTGCACCTTGGGGTTGCCCGTGGCCGACAGGGTGGCGATGCTGCGGCCGTGGAAGGCGGCCTCGTAGACCACGATCTCGGGGCGCTCGATGCCCCTGTCATGGCCGAACTTGCGCGCGAGCTTGAGCGCGGCTTCGTTGGCTTCCAGGCCGGTGCAGCAGAAAAAGGCGTTGGTCAGGCCCGACAGCTCGGTCAGCTTGGCGGCCAGCGTTTCCTGGCCGGGCACGTGGTAGTAGTTGGAGCTGTGGATGATCTTGGTGATCTGGTCCTGCAGGGCCGGCACCAGCTCGGGGTGGTTGTGGCCCAGCGTATTCACGGCGATGCCTCCCAGGCCGTCCAGATAGGCCTTGCCGTTGGTGTCCCAGACTCGGCAACCCTGGCCATGCGACAAGGCGATCGGCAGGCGACCGTAGGTGTTCATGACGTGGGGCGACGAGGGCTGGGCGTTGGAGCTCATTCGGTTCTCCGGGAAAGGGGGAGTGAACAGGGAAAAGAGGGACAAATTCTAGGCGCCGCGCATGACGGATTCCTTGAGGATTGCGCATTACTGCAATGCCCCTTGGCCGGATCGGCCAAGTTGCGAAAGGTAGAATCCTTGTGCACTGCAGCATTGCAGCACATCCCGCACCTCATGGTCTCTCCCAGCGCCAAAGAAATCTTCATCCAGGGCATCACCCAAGACGGCCGCACCTTCAGGCCGAGCGACTGGGCGGAGCGTCTGGCCGGCGTGATGTGCTCGTTTCGGCCCGGCGGGCCCCAGCCGGGCAGCCACCTGAGCTATTCGCCCTGGTGCGTGCCCATGGTGGTCAACGGCATCAAGTGCGTGGTGGTCAACCGCGAACTGCGCGACTACGAACCCATGGCCTGGGATTTCGTCATCAACTTCGCCCGCGACAACAACCTGCAGATGGCCGAGGCCTGCCTGGTGCCCGAGCCGCCCGAGCCGCCCAGGAAGGGCTGAGCACGCCACCAGCCCGCAGGTCGGGCGCGGCGGCACTGCAAAATGGCGCCCGATGAAAGCACGATGGGGCGCACTCGGAATCTGGATCGTGGCCTGGCTTGTCGCCAGCGCCGCGGGTGCCGCATGGATCGCCCATGACGGCCTGCGCCAGCTTCAGGACGAGTTCGACACCAATGCCCGCATCACCCACCGGCTGCTGAGCCAGCAAGTGGTGCAGTACGACGCGGTGCTGGCCACGCTGGCGCTGCTGGGCGTCGCCGGAGAGCGGGCCGGTGCGGAGCAGCGCTTGTCCAGCCTCTATCCCTCGATCCTGGCCGTGGCGCGGCGCGATGCCGCCACCGAGTGGCCCGACCCGCGCCTGGCGGCGGCCGAGGCGCAGTCGCGCAATGCGCAGCGTCCGCAGCTCGGTCCGCACGACCTGCCCGCAGGCCGCTATTGGCTGGTGATGGCCGCGCAGCCCGCGAGCTACGCGCTGGACGTGGACCTGGCGCGAACCGTGCCCTGGGCCGACTGGCCGATGGACCCCAAGACCAGTCCGGTGCGCCTGATCCTGCAGACCGACAGGCAGCAATACGTGGTGCAGCCCGGGGCCAAGGCGCAGGGGCCGTGGCGCTTCGAGTTCCACAAGCACCTGGCCTCGGCCAGCCAGGACTTCGACGTGATGGCACAGCGCACGGTCGGGCTGGGTGAGTTGCCTTGGGGTTGGATGCTGCTCTGGACGGCGGCCGTCGGTCTGCTGGTGGTCGGCATCCGCTGGCTGCAGCAGCAGCGCACCGAGCGCCGGCGTGCCGAAGAGCGCGTTCGCTTTGCGCAGGTGGCGCGCCTGAACGCCTTGGGGGAGCTTGCCGCCGGCATGGCGCATGAACTCAACCAGCCCTTGACCGCGGTGCTGGCCAACACCCAGGCCGCGCGCCGCCTGCTGGACGAGCAGGCCGGCCCGGACGAGCTGGCCACCGCGCGCAGCGCCATGGGCCAGGCGGCCGAGCAGGCCCGGCGTGCCTCCGACGTGGTCGGGCGTCTTCGTCGCGCCATCGAGCGGCCGGCGAGCGACCGCGCCGGCCAAGCCCTGAACCTGCACGATGTCCTGCGCCGTTCGCTCGACCTGCTGCAGCCCGAACTGGCGCGCCACGGCGTGGAGGTGCGGCTGCATGCGGGCAGCGGCGCGCATCAGCCGGTGCGCGCCAGCGGCGATCCGGTGGCCGTAGAGCAGATCGTGCACAACCTCCTGCTCAACGCCATGCAGGCGATGCAGCAGCAGGACGCGGACACGCGCCGCATCGATCTTCACTACGGCGGCGCGGCCAGCGATTCGCGCCACTGCGAGGTTCGCGTGTGCGACAACGGGCCCGGCATTGCGCCCGAGGCCCTGCCGCGCATATTCGAGCCCTTCTACAGCACGCGCGAACACGGCCTGGGCCTGGGCTTGAGCCTGTGCGAGACACTCGCGCAGGAAATGGGCGGCTCGCTCCAGGCGGCGCCCGGCAACAACGGCCGCGGCGCGTGCTTCGTGCTGCGCCTGCCGCGCGCGGCTTGACCATGGCGGAACCAATGAGCGAATTGCAGACCTCTTCATCCCCTTCTGCGTCCTCGCACCAGTCGCCGCTCATTCACCTGATCGACGACGACGCGGCGGTGCGCGACAGCCTGGCGCTGCTCATCGGCACCATCGGCTTGCGCGTGCAGACCTGGAGCGATGCGCAGCGCTTCGTGGCGGAGTTCGACCGTGGCGGCATCGGCGCCATCGTGCTGGACGTTCGCATGCCCGGCATCAGCGGCCTGGCGGTGCTCGAGGCGCTGGTGGCGCAGGGCGTGGACCAGCCCATCCTCATGCTGACCGGCCATGCCACGGTGGAGATGTGCCGGCGCGCCTTCAAGTCGGGCGCGGCCGAATTCCTGGAGAAGCCGGTCGACGACGAAGAACTGCTCGAGGCGCTTCGCCAGGCCGTGCGCAGGCATGTGCAATCGCGCGAGCGCGGCCGCGTCGACCAGGCCGCGCGTGCGCGTTTCGGGCAGTTGTCCGAGCGCGAGCGCGAGGTGCTGGCGCACATCGTGCGCGGCTTGTCCAACAAGGAGATCGCGCGCGTGCTCAACCTGTCGCCGCGCACCGTCGAGAGCCATCGCGCCAACATCTTCGCCAAGCTGGAGAGCGATTCGCTGGCGCAGCTCATCCGGCACTACGCCGACCTGGTGGACGCAGGTGGCGCACCGTAGAACTACGGAGCGGCGCGCGTAGCCGTACGAATGGACCGCGCGGAGCGCGTTTTCAACAATGGGAACAAGCGCGGCGAGATGCCTCGCGAACATCGATTGTTGTTGAAACTGGAGAACGCAGATCATGTCCATCCGTCCCCGTATCGCCCTTGCCACCGCTCTCGTGCTGGCCGCTTTCGGCGCCCAAGCCCAGAACAGCGGCGTGCGCACCGAGAAGAACATTTCGCTCGAACTGGCCAACCAGATCGCCGCCGCCACCGTGGCCGCCTGCAGCGCCAGCGGCTACAACGTGTCGGCCGCCGTGGTCGACCGCGCAGGCGTGCTGCGTGCCCTGCAGCGCGCCGACAACGCCGGCCCGCACACCGTGCAGGCTTCCGAGCGCAAGGCGTTCACCTCGGTCTCGGCCAAGACGCCCACCAAGACCATGCTCGAGAACGTGCAGAAGAACCCCGGCGCTGCCACGCTGACCGACATCCCCGGCTTCCTGGTGCTGGGTGGCGGCCTGCCGATCAAGGCCGGCAATGACGTCATCGGCGCCGTCGGCGTCGCCGGCGCCCCGGGCGGCCACCTGGACGAGCAGTGCGGCCAGGCCGCCATCGACAAGTTCAAGGCCGACCTGAGCTGATCCTCGGCTGGGTTTGCCCCAGGGCCGCCGCCGGGTTCGAAGCCCGGCGGCGGCTTTATATCGTCTTGGTCAGGGCCACGATGAAGCGGGCCTTGTTGGGGTCCAGGGTCTTGCCGTCGGCGCCGGTCATCTGGAACGCGCTGCCGCGGTTGGCACCCT
>JAFECZ010000388.1 GCA_018241905.1 Pseudomonadota bacterium | reverse complement strand
TGTCCTGGTAGAGGAAATACAGGCTGACCGCCCCCGATGCCAGCAGCGCGAGCGTCACGAGCGACAGGATCAGCAGCAGGTACTTGCGGAACAGACGTCCCTGGTGCGCCCCGTCCATGGTCACGGCATCCGCCTGCGGCCCGCCACGCGCATGCTGTTGGCGCTACGCATGTGGGTGGTTGTCATTGAATCACGTCGTCGACGCGCTCAAGCAGCGATGCCGGGATGGTGAGGCCCAGCGCCCGTGCGGCCTTGAGATTGATCACGAGATGCAGCACGCTGGGTCGCCAGATCGGGAGATCGCCTGCCCTTGCGCCCTTGCAGATCTGGTCGACATACGACGCCAGGCGCTGGTAGGTTTCCCCATCGTCGGCGCCGTACGACATGAGCCCGCCGTCCTTCACCTGCGAAGGCCATTCGTAGATGGCAGGCAGGCGATCCCTGGCGGCCAGGTCGATGATCTGCTTTCTGTCGCGCAGGAAGAAGACATGCCCGCCAACCACAAGCCCGCCGGGCTGCGCCGCGCGAATCGCCGCGAACGCCCGACCGTAGTCGCCGCCGCGAACCGCCACGACGACCAGTTCCACGCCGACGATCGACGCCGCCTGGCGGGCCTCTTGCACCTGCAGCTTGAGCCCGGCGCCCGGATCGTCCGGCACGAGCAGGGCAAATCGGGTGGCCCGCGGCACCAACTCCTTGAGCAGCTCCAGCTTCTTTCCCGCCAGCGTTCCCTCGGGCGCGATCAGGACGCCGGTAACGTTGCCACCGGGCCGCGCGAGGCTGGAGACCATGCCCAGGGCAATCGGATCGACATTGGTCAGGAAGACGATGGGAATCGTGCTGGTCTCGGCTCGCAGCGCCTGCGCCGGCGTGGTGCCGATGGAAATGATGACGTCGGGCTTGAGCTGCGCCAGTTCGTGCGCCAGCGCGGGAATCCGCTCGACCTGGTCGTCCGCATGCCGCTCCTCGAATCTCAGGTCCTGGCCCTCGGTGTAGCCCAGATCCCGCAGGGCCCTGTAGATCCAGCCGCCCAGGCGCGGGTCCGACTGCATGGGCGTGGACGCCCGCAGGATCCCGACCACGCAGACCTTTTCCTTCGCTTGCGCCCGTGCGCCGCACGACCAGCACAGCAGCGTGCCTGAGGCGACTCGCGCGAACGTCCGGCGATCGAGCACTGGATCACCTCGTTGACGAATGGAACTGCGGCCATGGTACGCCTGGGTAGGCCGTTAGGCCACGCCATCCTTGAGCCAAAGCTGCCCCGGTCGGCATGACAGAAGCTCGCCCGAGCCATCGGGGTTAGTCCTGACCGATCCGCGCTTGCCGATGCCCGCCAACCTGCGGTAGCCTCCGCCTCGCCCAGAAATCCGACCGACCGGTTGGTCGGTATGCAGCAGGATTTCACAAGCAACGGCTGGCCGATCCGCGGTCAGACCTCACTCAAACATTGGAGACACATCCTCATGCGAGAAAGACTTTCTTTGCGGCGCACGTTGCCGCAGGGCCTGGTGTTGGCACTGGGATTGAGCCTGTACGGCTGCGGAGGCGGCAGCAGCAGTTCCGCGCCCGCTGCGACCACCACGCCCCCCGCGGTCTCCACCACGACGCCGCCTGCAGAGGAGCCACTCAAGCTGCCCGACATCGCCAAGCTGTTCGAATGGACGCATGACGAAAGGGTTGTCGGGTTCAGCCACAGCGCGGGCATCCTGGCCACCGAGCCCTTTCTGAGTTCGGGCACCCCGGGGAGCCTGCCCGACGCCGATCCGGCAGTGGCAGCGCGGGCGGCGAACACCGTGTACCAGTACGGCAAGAATCCCGATGGCACGGTGCGTACCGCCAACAGCGTCGACGACTACATGAACCACAACAAGATCAGCGGCCTGCTGGTCATCAAGAACGGCGCGGTTGCACTGGAGCGCTACGCCATGGGCATGGACCGCAAGACCTTGTGGGACTCCAAGTCTGCCGGCAAGTCCGTGGTGTCGACCCTCATGGGCGCGGCGCTCAAGGATGGCTCCATCCAGAGCCTTGACGACACCGTCGAGAAGTACGTGCCCGAACTGGCCGGCTCGGCCTACGAAGGCGTGACGCTGCGCAACATGCTCCACATGAGCTCGGGCGTGACGTGGAACGAGAACTACCTCGACCCTGCGTCGGACATCGTGGCGATCATCGACTGCGTGGCCAAAAAGGCCGCCGGCTGCATTCTCGAGCACATGAAGTCGCTGCCGCGGGCCAAGGACAGCAGCACCGGGACACCGGTGGCCCAGGGCGAGGTCTGGAACTACAGCACCGGGGAGGCGTTTCTCTCGGGGCTGATCGTGCAGCGTGCCACCGGCAAGACCCTGTCGAAGTACATGCAGCAGGCGATCTGGCAGCCATTCGGCATGGAGGCCGATGGCAATTGGTGGCTGGAGTCGACCGGCGGCGTCTCCTTCGGCGGCGGCGGATTCAACGCCACCTTGCGCGACTACGGCCGCTTCGGCCAGTTCGTCCTCAATAACGGCAAGCTCGCCGACGGCACGAGCGTGCTGCCCGACAACTGGGTGCGCGACTCCATCACCTGGATCGAAAGCTCCGCAGCACCGGGCTATGGCGACAACGGCATCTACGGAAACATGTGGTGGTTCAATCCGGCGTATGACGACGGCGTGAACAATCCGGACCCGCTGTTCGTCGATGTGGCCGCACCGCTTCAAGACACCACGGCAGCGGGCGGCGCAGTGCCCGTCCAGGGACGCTCGGCAGGTGTCGTCTCGGACTGGACCTTCATGGCCATCGGTGTCTACGGACAGATGATCGCGATCAACCAGCGAGAGAACCTCGTGGTCGTTCACTGGGGTGTCTGGGACAAGCCGGACCCGACGTGCTGCAGGGCAAGCAGCCCCTCCTACGTCGCCAACAATCCCTATGTCGAGGAAGCCGTGTTCGTCAACGCGCTGACCGCAGCGCTGCACTAGGGAGGGCCTGCATGGACGCGCGGTCAGGGCTTACCCCTACGATCGGGAGCCCGGCCCGCGCCCGACGCGGCCCCATGATCCCTACCCATGACATCAGGAGCCACTCGACGCTCGACAGACCAGCGCACATACATCGCGGAAAGGGCCGCCGAGCTGTTCGCGCGAAGCGGCTACGCCGCCACATCGATGAATGAGATCGCCGAGGCCAGCAACCTGTCCAAGCCCGGCCTCTACCATCACTTCGGCGACAAGGCCGAGGTGTTGCTTCACATCACGGACGGCCACGTCTCGCGCCTTGTCGAGATCGTCCAGGCCGTCGAGGCGCGCAAGCTGCCGGCAGAGCAGCGTCTTCCCAGCCTGATCACCGCGTTCGTGGCGGAATACGCGCAGGCGCAAAGCGCCCATCGCGTGCTCACCGAAGACGTGCGCTTTCTCTTGCCCGAGGCCCAGGCACGCGTCCTCGACAAGGAACGGGTGGTAGTGCAGGTCTTTGCGAACGCGGTTGCGGCGCTTCGCCCCGACATCCAGGAGGCTCAGCTCCACAAGGTGCTGACGATGCTGCTGTTCGGCATGCTGAACTGGATGTTCACTTGGTTCAGGGCCGATGGCCCCTTCGACTACGAACAAATGGCGCCCATTGCGACACAGCTCTTCCTGAATGGCGTGATGGGCATCGAAGTCAAGAAGCGCCCGTACAAGCGCGCGGACTCACGACGGTGATTCGCGCAAAACAAAAAAAGCTCGCCGTCTTTCGACAGCAGGCTTTTCTTGTGCCTTGCGGCTTGACTGGTAGGACGTACTGGATTCGAACCAGTGACCAACGGATTAAAAGTCCGCTGCTCTACCAACTGAGCTAACGTCCCGTTCTTCTTGTTGTTGCTCTTCTTTTTCTTCTTGGTTTTGTTCTTCTTTGCCGAGCGTCAAACGCGGCAAAGCCAGAGATTATAGCGTGCTGTCTTGGGCAATCTTGTCGATGATCCAGCCCGCCGCACATTGACCGAAGGTTGCGGTGACGGCCACCACCGAACCATAGCCGTGGCAATTGAGCGAGCCGTCCGCACCCTCGATGGCGCACGACGCATCGGGCGGCGCCACGGCCTCGCGGCTGAAGACGCATTCCACGCCCATCTTCTTGCCTTCGCGCGGCGCCCCATGCTGCTTGCGCAGGCGCTGGCGCAGCTGTGCCAGCAGCGGGTCGTGCGTGACCTGCGACAGGTCGTCGATGTCCACCTTGTGCGCCAGCCGCTTGCCGCCGGCTGCACCCACCGTGATGAAGCGCGCCTTGCTTTCGCGCGCCCACTGGGCCATGGCCAGCTTGGCCTTGAGCTGGTCGCAGCAGTCGATGACGGCCGTGACTTCGCCGGCTTGCGCACGTGCTGAATCCAGCAATGCAAGCCAGTTGTCCGGCTCGACGAATTCGTCGATGGCGAGCACCCGGCAATGCGGGTTGATCTGGGCAATGCGCTCCTGCATGGCCAGCACCTTGGCCTGCCCCACCGTGGATTCGAGCGCGTGAATCTGGCGGTTGATGTTCGACTCGGCCACATGGTCCAGGTCGATGAGGGTCAGGCGGCCGACGCCGCTTCGGGCCAATGCCTCTGCCGTCCAGGATCCCACGCCGCCGATGCCGACCACCAGCACATGGGCTGCGCGCACACGCGCGGCGCCGGCCACGCTGTACAGGCGCTCCAGGCCGGAGAAACGGCGAGCCAGGTCGTCCGGCGCCGGTAGCAAGGCCCCGGCAACCGGCTGCAATACGGCTTCGGCTGAAGTCACGGGCACTGCTTGGAAACGTCAGGCGCTTTTTTTATCGCGCCTTGCTACTTCAGGCGCGCCAGCCGTTCCTTGCCGGCTTGCGCCGCCTCGGAGCTCGGGTAGGCCTTGACCAGGTCTTCCAGCGTGCGGCGCGCGCCCTTGGTGTCCTTCAGCTCGATCTGGCAGTTGGCGATGGAGAGCACCGCCTCGGGCGCCTTCGCATGGTCGGGCGCCAGCGACAGCATCGAGCGGAAGTTGGCAATGGCCTCGGTGTAGTTGCGCGTGGCGTACTGCGCGTTGCCCAGCCAGAACAGTGCCGAGGGGTTGTAGCCGCTTTGCGGATTGCGCTTGACGAAGTCGGCGAAGGCGGTTTGCGCCTGCGCGAACTGGCCCGAGCGGAACACGCCCAGCGCGGCATC
>JAFECZ010000387.1 GCA_018241905.1 Pseudomonadota bacterium | reverse complement strand
ATCGAAGTTCAAGAGCCTGAAGGACGTGGTCGAGGCCGCGCGCGCCCAGCCCGACGCCATCACCTTCGGCTCGCCCGGCAACGGCACCACCATCCACCTGGCCGGCGAGATCTTCAAGACTGCGGCCAACATCAAGATCCGCCACGTGCCCTACAAGGGCTCCAACGCCGCCATGATGGACGTGCTGGCCGGCAACGTGGACCTGATGGTGTCCTCGCTGCCCTCGGCCATGGCACAGATCAAGTCGGGCAAGCTGCGTCCGCTGGCCGTTACCTCGGCCAAGCGCAGCACCACGCTGCCCGATGTGCCCACGGTGGCCGAGCAGGGCTACAAGGACTTCGACGTGAGCACCTGGTATGGCCTGTTCCTGCCCGCCGGTACCTCGCCCGAGATCGTGGCCAAGGTCAATGCAGAGGTGAACAAGCTGCTGGCGATGCCCGACGTGAAGCAGGCCATCCACGACCAGGGCGCCGAGCCCCAGACGATGACGCCCGAACAGTTCGGCAACCTGCTCAAGACCGACTACCAGAAGTGGAAGGGCATCGTGCAGGATTCGGGCGCCACCATCGAGTAGCCGGCCAGCGAGCAAGGCCGGCTATGGCTTGCCGGCCTTCTTCGGCGATGTCGTCGTGACGAACGCAGTGATGAAGTCGACAAAGCTCTGCGCCGCCGGTGACAGCGATCGCGCGGCGGCGTTGAAGATGCAGACCTCGCGGTAGAACACGGGCTCGGCCAGCGGCCGCATCACCAGGCCGTGGCCCTGCACCAGCGGGGCCGAGTACGAGGGGCAGGCCGTCACGCCCAGCCCGGCGGCCACCAGGCCCAAGGCCGTCGTCATGTAGGAGACCTGCTGCACCGGCAGCAGCATCAAGGGCGTGGCCAGGCCCGCTGCCGCCAGCTCGGGCTCCAGGCGGCGCATGAAGTCGTGCGTGGGTGCGATGAAGGGCAGGCTGGCCAGCTCGCGCCAGCGCACCTGCTTCTTGCGCGCCAGCGGGTGATCGGGCTTGCAGATCAGGTGATGGCGATCGCGCAGCAGCGGCCGGCGCTGCACTTCGGGCGGTGCCGCCACGTCGGGCCCGACGGCCAGTTCCGATTGGCCGGCGAGCACCCGCTCCAGCATCTGCTCGGGCACCGTGTCCAGCAGGCGCACTTCCACATCCGGATAGCGCGCGTGGTACGCAGCGATCACCTGCGGCATCAGCGTGCAGGCCATCATCTGCGGCGCGGCCACGCGCAGCAGGCCCTTCTTCTTGTCGCGCAGCTCGCCCACGCTGTGCACGGCGTCTTCAAGCTCGCTCAGCACGCGCTGGGCAAAGGGATAGAGATCGCGGCCGGCCTCGGACAACTCGACGCGGCGCGTGTTGCGGTCCAGCAGGCGCACGCCCAGCTCGGCCTCCAGCTCGCGCACCAGCACGCTCATGGCGGCCTGCGTCAGGTGCAGATGTTTTGCCGCCTCGGTGAAGCTGGCGCAGTCGGCCACCGCGATGAAGGCGCGCAGCTGGCGCAGGGTGAGGTTCATGCTGCCGCTGCTGCGAATGCCGGGGTCCATTCAGGCCGGTGGATTGCCGTCGCGCGGCCTGGAGGTCGAGGGCGGAGGCACCTTCTTCTGGCCGACGTCGGTGGTGCGCGCGCGGTACTGGGCGGCGCGCAGCAGGAAGATGGTGGTCACCGGCGCCGTGAGTGCCACGAACACCGCGATCAGGATCGCGTGCAGGAACAGGCTGTGGCCCTGCACCGAGAAATACACGATGGTCGCAATCGTCAGGCTCCACACGCCCACGGTGGCGCCCAGCGTCGGCGCATGGATGCGGCGAAAGAAGGTGGGCAGCCGCACCAGCCCGAATGAGCCGATGGCCGCAAACGCCGCGCCCAGCACGGCGAACACGCCGGTGACGATCTCGGCCCACAGTGGCAGCGGGCCCAGGATGAAGTCTTCGGTCATTCGGAGACCTCCATGCTTCGCATTGCGGTGCGAGCCTCCTTCGCGGCGGCCGGACGGAGGCTCATTCGATGACCTCCCCGCGCAACAGGAACTTGGCCAGCGATGTGGAGCCGACAAAGCCGAACAGCGCGATGAGCATCGCCGCCTCGAAGTAGACGTTGCTCGAATAGTTGATGCCCAGCACCAGCATCATCAGCATGCCGTTGATGTAGAGGCAGTCCAGCGCGGTGATGCGGTCTTGCGCCGCGGGGCCCGCGAGCAGCCGGTACAGCGCGCACAGCATGGCCACCGCCAGGAGCAGCAGCGCCAGCTTCAAGCACCAGAAGAGAACCGGGGTCATGACTCGAAGATCTCCATGAGGGGACGCTCGTAGCGCGCCTTGACGAGCTCGATGAAGGCCGCGTCGTCCTGCAGGTCGAACACGTGGATGATGAGCGTGGCGCGGTCCAGCGACAGCTCGGCCCAGGCGGTGCCGGGCGTGAGGCAGAAGATCATGGCCAGCACCGCCAGGCCGCTCGGGTCGCGCATGTCCAGCGGAATGTGGATGAAGTGCGAGGCGATGTTGGCTGTGCGCCGGGTAAGCAGCAGCCGCGCCACGTCCCGGGCCGACACCAGCAAGTCCTGCATGACGTGACCGGCGAGCTTGAGTGCCACCAGCGGACGCTTGATCGAGGTTTCCTTGGGCCGCAGGCTTTGCGTGAGCAGCGGCACGCCTACTGCCAAGATGGCGGCCAGCAGCAGGGTGGCCGGGTGCAGCGACTGGTTCAGCAGCACCCAGACGGCGAACAGCGCCACCGAAAGAATGGGCGAAGGCAGCCAGCGCTTCATGGCTGCTGGCCTCCGGCTGGCGCGCTGGGGGCGGGAGATGGCGAAGGCTTCTGGCGCGCCGTCATCACGGCGCGCCGGTAGTCCTGCGGTGCGCGCAGCTCCTGCGCGGTGGCCTGTGCATGGTGCATCACCGGCCCGGCCCCGACGGCCAGGGCCAGGCTGGCGCCCAGCAGCGCCGCCACCGGCAGCACCTCGAGCGCGCGCAAGGTAGGCTGCCCGCCTTCGGGCGTGGTCCAGAAGTGACGGATGCCAGCGCGGCTGAAGGCCACGAGCGTGAAGAAACCCGAAATCAGCAAAAGCGCCAGGAAGGTCCACCCGGCGGCGGTGAGTGTCGGCGCCTTCATCACGCCCGAGAGCATGGCGAACTTGCCCACGAAGCCCGACAGCGGCGGCAGCCCGGCCAGCAGCAGCGTGCAGAACACGAAGGACAGGCCCAGGAAGGCGACGCCCGCCGGAATGGCGCGCCCGTAGAGGGCCTGTTCGTCGTCGTCCAGGTTCACGTCCCCCAGCGGCTTGAGGTCTTCGGCCAGGAAGGGCGCCGCGCCGGCGCTCTCGAAGGCGGCGATGCTGGCCCCTGCGTTGCGCCAGCGCTCGATCATGTCGATGAGCAGGAAGAAGCCTGCCGCCGCCAGCGTGGAGCTGAGCATGTAGTACAGCGCGCCGGCCCACACGCCCGGCTGTGCCAGCCCGATCGCGGCCAGCAGCGTGCCGGCCGACATGAGCACGCCGAAGCTCGCCAGGTTGGCCAGGCGTTGCGTGCCGATGGTGCCCAGCGCCGCCACGAAGAGCGTGAAGAGCCCCATCGCAATGAGCACGTTCTGCCCGAAGAAGCCGCTGGCCAGGGACGAGTCGGCCACGAAGAACAGCGTCCACAGCCGCAGCACCGTGTACACGCCCAGCTTGGTGAGCAGCGTGAAGACGGCGCTCACCGGCTGCACGGCCGCGCTGTAGGCCGGCACCAGCCAGAAGTTCAGCGGCCAGGCGCCGGCCTTGGCGAAGAAGGCAACGGCCAGGATGGCGCCGGCCGCATGCACCAGGCCGCGGTCCGCCGGCGGCAACTGCGCGATGCGCATGCCCAGGTCCGCCATGTTGAGCGTGCCGGTGGCGCCGTACATCATGGCCGCGCCAACCAGAAAGAGCGCCGAAGCCGCAAGGTTGATCGCGATGTAGTGCAGCCCGGCGCGCGCGCGCAGCTTGCCCGAGCCGTGCAGCAGCAGCCCGTAGGAGGCGGCCAGCATCACCTCGAAGAACACGAAGAGGTTGAACAGGTCGCCGGTGAGAAAGGCGCCGTTCAGCCCCATCAGCTGCAGTTGCAGCAGCGGGTGGAAGTGCACGCCGGCCCGGTCCCAGCGCGAGGTGGAGTAGATCGACACGGCAAAGGCGATCACGCCGGTGAGCGCCACCATCATGGTCGAGAGCCGGTCGGCCACCAGCACGATGCCGAAGGGTGCGCGCCAGTTGCCCGGCAGGTACACGCCGATGGAGCCCGGCCCGCCGCCGGTGCCGGGGGCGTTGACCCAGCGCAGCAGCGCCAGCGCCACCAGCAGCCCCATCAGGCCGGAGACCACGGTCAGCACGGACTTGATGCGCCGGTGCCGCTCCTCCAGCGTGAGCATCAGCCCGGCGGTGAGCAGCGGCAGCAGGATCGGCACCGCCACCAGGTGCGGCATGGTGGCTTCGAGCAGCCGGTCGATCAGGGCGAAGAAGGCGGTCATTGCTCGCCCTCTTCGCCATCCACGTGGTCGGTGCCGTGCAGGCCGCGCGAGGCCAGCAGCACCACCAGGAAGAGCGCAGTCATGGCAAAGCCGATGACGATGGCCGTCAGTACCAGGGCCTGGGGCATCGGGTCGGCCGTGTTGGCCATGGTGGAGGCCAGGCCCGGGATCAGGATGGGTTCGCTGTCGACCTTGAGCCGGCCCATGCTGAAGATGAAGAGATTGACCGCATACGACAGCAGCGTCAGGCCCATGATCACCTGGAAGCTGCGCGGTCGCAGCAGCAGGTACACGCCCGAGGCGGTGAGCACGCCGATGGCGATGGCGAGCACGGCTTGCATCAGGCGGGTTCTCCGGCAGTGGCGGCAGCGGCCTCGCGTGCCGCAATTTCCTCGGCTGCGCGCTCGCGCTGCTCGTCGGCCCAGCGGTGGCTGCGAATCGACTGGTGGGCCAGGGCCGTGAGGATCAGCATCGTGGAGCCCAGCACCAGCGTGAACACGCCCATGTCGAAGAACAGGGCGCTGGGTACGTGCACCTCGCCCAGCACCGGCAGGTGCAGGTGCGCGGTGTGCGTGGTGAGGAAGGGGAAGTCGAGCACCACGGCGCCCAGGCCGGTGGCCAGCGCCAGCAGCAGGCCGGTGGCGATCCAGCGGCGAGGAGAGATGCGCAGGTGCACT
>JAFECZ010000386.1 GCA_018241905.1 Pseudomonadota bacterium | reverse complement strand
GTGTCGGCCGCCAGCACCTACGGCAGCACGGCGGAACGCACGGCCGAGCGCTACGTGGCCCAGCGCTTCGACCTGCTCGACCCCAACATGGTGTGGCTGGCCGCCCGCGCGCTGCCCAAGCGGGCGCAGCTGTGGATGGGCCACCAGCGCGCCGAGGAAGTAGCCGACCCGGCCTACCGCGCAGCCTGCTACGGCGATGTGGGCATCCGCGAGCGCGCCTCCGTCTTGCTGCTGTTGCCCGGCGGCCAGCGGGCTGCGGTGAGCTTCTACCGCAGCCTGGCCCAGCCCGAGTTCGACCGTCCGGACTTCGAGGTGATCGAGGCGCACGCCGAGCTGCTCGCCGCCGTGACCGCCGCGCACGGCCGCAGCGCCACGGCCGCGCAAGGCCCGGTGCAGGCCGACTTCGCTTCACGCCTGCTGGGCCTGAGCCTGCGCGAGCGCGAGGTCATCGGCCAGCTGCGTGCCGGGCGCACGGCCAAGGAAGCGGCACGCGAACTGGGGATCGAATTGAGCACGGTGCGCACGCACCAGTACCGCGCTTTCCGGCGCCTGGGCATTCGCACGCAGAAGGACCTGCTGCGCGCGGCGTAGCCGTTGCCGCGCGTCAGCGGCCCTGGGTTGCGGCGTCCGGGCGCTTTTGCATTGCGACGGCGCGTGCGGCCGTGTTCACCGCGCGAATCAGGCGTCTTGCGCGTCGGCCCCGGATTCGGCAGCGCCCGCGTCCGAAGCTGCGGGGTCCTGCGGCGCAAGCTTGGCCCGCCCGCCCGGCGCCACCACCTCCTGGTCGATGGCGCCGAACAGCGAGCGGCCGTCCAGCCCCTTCATCTCGATGCGGATGGTGTCGCCGAACTTCATGAACTCGGTGCTGGGCTGCCCGTCCAGGATGGTCTCGATGCAACGCTTCTCGGCAATGCAGCTGTAGCCCTTGGGCCACTCCATGTGGCCGTCCTTGCGCTCAACGCCCTTGTTGCTCACGGTGCCGCTGCCCACGATGCTGCCCGCGCGCACGTTGCGCGTCTTGGCGATATGGGCAATCAGCTCGCCGAAGTGGAATGTCATTTCGGGCCCGGCATCGCACATGCCGACCTTGCGGCCATTCCAGGTGCTTTGCAGCGCCAGGTGCACGCGCCCGGCCTGCCACGCCTCGCCGATTTCGTCCAGCGTCACGGCCACGGGGCTGAAGGCGGTGGCCGGCTTGCTCTGGAAAAAGCCGAAGCCCTTGGCCAGTTCGGCGGGAATCAGGTTGCGCAGCGAAACATCGTTGGCCAGCATCACCAGGCGGATGCCGTCCAGCGCCTGCTCGGGCGTGGCGCCCATCTTCACGTCGCCGGTAATGACGGTGATCTCGGCCTCGAAGTCGATACCCATGGCTTCGCTGGGCACCACGATGGGGTCGCACGGGCCCTGCAGGTCATCGCTGCCGCCCTGGTACATGAGCGGGTCGGTGTAGAAACTTTGAGGCACCTCGGCGTTTCGCGCCTTGCGCACCAGCTCCACATGGTTGATGTAGGCCGAGCCGTCGGCCCACTGGTAGGCGCGCGGCAGCGGCGCCATGCACTGCTGCGGATCGAAGGGAAAGGCGTGGCGCGTGCGGCCCTGGTTGAGCGCCGCGTACAGGTCCTGCAGCTGCGGGCTCAGGAAGCTCCAGTCGTCCAGCACCTGCTGCAGGCGCGCGGCGATGCCGGTGGCGTAGTGGGCAAGCGAGAGGTCGCGCGAGACGACGACCAGCTGGCCGTCGCGCGAGCCGTCCTTGTAGGTGGCGAGTTTCATGATGCGAATGCAGCGCCGCTGCGGGCGGCACGACTAAACTGGGACGAACGCCCGGCAGTGTACCGAGCCGAACCTTCGGGCCGCCCGCGCTTCCAACCCGGATTCGCCAGCCGCCCGTGCCCCATGAGCTTTCGCAGCAGCAACGACTCCACCCCCGATGCCTCCAGTTGGCGCCAGATCGCGCTGGTGACGGTGCTGGTCGCGCTGGCGCACGCGTTGCTGCTGGCGTCCCTGCCCCAATGGGGCGCCGGCGAGGAGCCGCTGCCGCTGGAAAAGCGCTTCGTCACGCGCACCATCGTGCTGGCGCCGCCCACGCCTCCCGCCCCGCCCGCGGCCCAGCCCGCCGCCCCCCGGCCGACGCCCCGCCCGGCCCCGCCGCAGCGCTCGGTGCACCCGGCGCCCAAGGAAGAGCCCCCCGCGCCGGACCCGGTCCTGGCGGCGCAGGATGCGGCCGCTCAGATGTCGCGCATCGAGCTCACGCCACCGCCCGCCGAGCCAGGCGCAGGGGAGCCCGCCCCGGTGAACGAAGCCGGCGAAGTCGGCGGCAAGGCCAACGCCCAAGGTGGCGAAGGCAAGGCGGGCGCCGGCACCGGCGGCGCC
Organism: Pseudomonadota bacterium; assembly: GCA_018241905.1. Lineage (GTDB taxonomy): Bacteria > Pseudomonadota > Gammaproteobacteria > Burkholderiales > Burkholderiaceae_C > Variovorax. The sequence continues at coordinate 2,811 of JAFECZ010000386.1, read as the reverse complement.
GCCGCGCCGGGCGCAGGCCAGTCGATGCAGGTCCACGCCTCGGTGCGCCTGAACTTCGAGATGACGGGGCAGCGCGGCGTGCAGCCCTGGAAAGGCGTGTTCGGCGAGCTGGTGTGGCTGCAGGACGGCGGCGAATACAACGCGCGCCTGGCCCTGAAGATGATGTTCAAGACCATCCGCAGCCAGACCAGCGTCGGGCGCATCGATGCCAGCGGCGTCGCGCCCACGCGCTTTTCCGAAACCACGCGCCGCGCCGAAGTGGCATCGCACCTGGTGCGCGAGGAAGGCAAGGTGGTCTTCAGCAACAACTCGCCCAGCGTGCCGCTGCAGCCGGGCGCGCAAGACCGCCTGAGCGTGGTGATGCAGCTGGGCGCCCTGCTGGCGGGCGACCCGGCCCGCTACCCCGAAGGCAGCCGCATCAGCATCCAGACCGTGGGGCCGAAGGAAGCGGGCGTATGGACCTTCATCGTCGAAGGCACTGAGCGCATTGCCGTGCCGGCCGGCGAGTACGACGTGCGGCGCCTGAGCCGCGCACCGCGCGACGAGCACGACTACAAGCTCGAACTCTGGCTGGCGCCCGAACTGGGCTGGCTGCCCGCGCGCATGCGCCAGACCGAGCAGAGCGGCGACGTCATCGACCTCTCGCTGCGAAGCGTTGAAGCACCATGACGCTGCGCCAAAAGCCGCGTGATTGCACAAAGCATGAAATAAGCACGGCAGGCGCAACGGACCACGTCGGCGAGGTCACATTTCCTACAAAAAGTGCGTCACTCTTGAAACTGGCGTACCGATTGCTATCTAACGATCATGACTGCAAAGGACTTCAGGACTTTCAACACCATGCAAATGCTCTATGACTCCGAATCCTTCGTCGTCGTGCACCTGCAGGCGAACGAAGGGGAGACGGCGCCGACGCCCGATCTGCCGGTGCTGGCTCGCCATGGTTTCGAGATCGTCGACAAGCGCTCCGGCAAGGAGGTGTACCTCGACGGTTCCTGGGCCGAGCTGTTCCAGAAGCAGATTGCCGCCTGGCAGCTGAACACGCCCACCGAAGAAGAGGTGGAGACCACCTTGGAGGGCTACGCCGAACTGGCGCAAAACCCCGTGCTCATGCACTGAGTGCCCGTCCGGGCGCAAGTAAGTGGCCGCTCATCGAGCGGCCATTTTCTTTTTTGCACGGGTGCAAAGCCCATTCTTGACGTGGCGGGCGCATAGTACGGTCATGCCCGCCCACGTGCCCTCTCCCGCCGCATCCCCATGCCCGGCCTGGAACAGGCTGGCCGTGGCTGTGCTGTCCAGCTTGCTTCTACCCGCGTGCACCGCGCTTGCGCCGGCTGCACCAGAACCGCCCCCACCCATCGCCGACCGGGTGCAGGCCCTGATGCCCACCAATTTCCTTCTGATCGGCGAACAGCACGACGCACCCGACCACCAGCGGATCGAACGCGAAGTGCTGGAGGCCCTGGCCGCCAAGGGCCAACTGGCGGGCCTGGCGCTCGAAATGGCCGAGCAGGGACAGGACACCCGCGGCCTCGCGCCCCAGGCCAGCGAGGCCCAGGTGCGAACTGCTCTGCGCTGGAACGACGCCGGCTGGCCCTGGAAGGCCTACGGCCCCGTGGTGATGGCCGCCGTGCAGGCCGGCGTGCCGGTGCTGGGTGCCAACCTGCCGCGCGCACGCATGAAGGACGCCATGGGCGACGTCTCGCTCGATGCCCAGCTCAGCCCTCAGGCGCTGGCGGCGCAGCAGGACGCGGTGCGCGCCGGGCATTGCGATGTCTTGCCCGAATCGCAGATCGGCCCCATGACCCGCATCCAGATCGCGCGCGACCGGGCCATGGCCCAGACCCTGATCCAGGCCAAGTCGCCGGGCAAGACCGTGGTGCTGGTGAGCGGTGCGGGCCACAGTCCGCGCGTGATGGGCGTGCCGCAGCACCTGCCCACCGACATGGAGGTGCGCGTGGTGCGGCTGGTGGCCGGCGAAGCCAGCGCCGATACGAGGCCTGCCGTGTACGACGCGGTATGGCTCACGCCCGCCTTGCCGCCGCGCGACTACTGCGCGGACTTCAAGGCGGCGCGGCCGGGCGGCGCCAAGTAGCGCAAGCAAATTAAAAAGGGCCGCTGCTGCGGCCCCTGGTCTTGCGTGGTGTCAGGCGTGTCGCTTGATCGCGTCCGCCAGCGTGTTGACCAGCGTGTCGATGTGCGACTTCTCCACGATGTAGGGCGGCGCGATCACCAGGACGTCGCCGGCCGGGCGCACCAGCGCGCCCTTGTGGAAGCAGTCCAGGAAGATGTCGTAGGCACGCTTGCCCGGCAGGCCGGCAACGGGCGCCAGTTCCACCGCCGCCGCCAGGCCCAGGCTGCGGATGCCGATGACGTTGGGCAGCCCCTTGAAGGTGCTGTGGAAGGCATCGCCCAGCACCTTGCCCATTTCGCCGGCGCGCTGGAACAGGCCTTCGGCCTTGAACAGGTCCAGCGTGGCGATGGCCGCGGCGCAGGCCACCGGGTGGCCCGAGTAGGTGTAGCCGTGGAAGAACTCCACCACGTGCTCGGGCGCGTTGGTGTTCATCATCGCGTCGTAGAGCTTGTCGCGCACCAGCACGCCGCCCAGCGGGATCACGCCGTTGGTGACGCACTTGGCGAAGTTGAGCATGTCGGGCACCACGCCGAAATAGTCCGACGCGAAGTTGGTGCCCATGCGGCCGAAGCCGGTGATGACCTCGTCGAAGATCAGCAGGATGCCGTGCTTGTCGCAGATCTCGCGCAGCTTGGTGAGGTAGCCCTTGGGCGGCAGGTACCAGCCGGCCGAACCGG
>JAFECZ010000385.1 GCA_018241905.1 Pseudomonadota bacterium | reverse complement strand
GGTCCGGCGCGAGCCAGGAGAAGCTGAACACCAGGCCGTCTTCTTCCGGGCTGCCGTGCGCCACGTGCTCGAAGGTCTCGGGCAGCGGGCCCTGGGCGCGCATCAGGAACAGGTGCCACAGCTGGGCATGGCGATGCTTGTTGCCTTCGATGCCGGCCTCGCAGTGCCGGTCCATGGTGCCCAGCGGCACCAGCTCGCCGGTGTAGTGGATGCCGGACTCTTCCAGCAACTCGCGGCGCACCGCGTCTTCCGGCGCCTCCCCCGGCTCGATGGTGCCCTTGGGCAGCTGCATGCCGCCATCGGCCGGCTGGTAGAACACCAGCAGCCGGCCCTTTTCATCGATGAGACAGGCGCAGGCCTTGGGGATGGGCTGGGCAGCGGCGACGCTCATGCTGCCGCTGCTCAAGCGCCGGAGGACAGTGCCGCCTTGACTGCGGCGCTGACCAGGCCCATGTCGGCCTTGCCGGCCAGGCGGGTCTTCACGGCGCCCATCACCTTGCCCATGTCGCCGGGGCCCTTGGCGCCCAGCTCGGCCACGATGGCCTTCACTTCGGCGGTGATCTCGTCGGCACCCATGCGCTGGGGCAGGTAGGCGTCCAGCACCTTGATCTCGGCCGCTTCCTTGTCGGCCAGGTCCTGGCGGCCGCCCTGGGTGAAGGCCGCGACGGAGTCCTTGCGCTGCTTCACCATCTTGTCGATGACGGTGACGATCATGGCGTCGTCGAGCTCGACACGCTCGTCCACTTCCTTCTGCTTGAGCGCGGCCATCAGCAGGCGGATGGTGGCCAGGCGTTCCGAGTCCTTGGCGCGCATCGCGGTCTTCATGTCTTCGGTGATTTGGTCCTTGAGGCTCATGGCGTTGTTCCTTCGTCTTTGTCGGGCAGGCAAAAATGACAAGAGCCGCGGCAGGATGTTCCTGGCGCGGCTCGAAACCGGCGACGGCAGCTTCAAGAAAGAAGAGCCGTCGTGGCGGGGCAGCTTAGTACAGCTTCTTGGGCAGCTGCATGCTGCGCACGCGCTTGTAGTGGCGCTTGACGGCCGCGGCCTTCTTGCGCTTGCGCTCGGCGGTGGGCTTTTCGTAGAACTCGCGGGCACGCAGGTCGGTCAGCAGGCCCAGTTTTTCGATGGTGCGCTTGAAGCGGCGCAGCGCCACGTCGAAGGGCTCGTTTTCTTTAACGCGGATGGTGGTCATTTAGTTCAGTTTTTGAAACATGGCGCCCGGGCAAGATCGTGACCTGAGCTGGGGTTCCTCAACTTGGGTACTGGTGTGGCCGTTGAGGCGGGGCCAAAAGTTAGCCGCGCATTATAACCCGAGCGCGGGCGCCCGGTCGACCCCTTGCTTCAATCGACTTCAGGCCGCCTGCCGGCCGCGCTGGTTGGAGGCCACCACGTTGTCCTTGGGCAGGGCCTCCTGGCGCGCCACGGCGGCGATCCAGTCGGCGGTGGACGCCACGGCGGCGAAATTGCTGTGCAGCACCACGCTGAACACCCGGTGGATCTCTTCGGCGCTGGCCCGGCCCGCGGCGTTGGCATAGGGCAGCGAGCCGGTGGCATCGGCCAGGAACTCCACGGCCAGGCCCCGGTGCATCGCCTCGTATGCCGTGGAGGCGTCGCAGTTGTGCGTCATGTAGCCGACGATGGTGAGCGTGTTCACCCCGTGCGCCTCCAGCCAGGCCCCGAAATCGGTGCCGGTGAAGACGCTGGGGAAGGACTTGGTCACCAGGTGGTCGCGCGCGCGGTTGGCGACTTCCGGGTGCAGTTTTCCGCCATGCTTGTCGGCCTGGAACACCGGTGCGCCGGCGGGCGCGTGGTGCTGCACGACCACCACCGGCACGCCGGCGGCGCGGGCGGCATCCATGGCGCGGGTCACGTTGGGCAGGGTGTCCGAGATCGGGGGGTATTCGATGGGCAGCCCGCCGCCCTCGAAATATTCGTTCTGCACATCGATGACGATCAGGGCGCGGCGGGGAGAAGACATCGGATTGGCTCTTCGAAGTGGTTGAAAGAGCCTGCATTCTTGGCGATTGCAGGGCTGGCGCAAAGTGGCCCCGACGACATGGTTCGATCAATTTCGGACATGCGCCGCGCCGCGGCGGCACTGGGCGAACCCGGTGTCTCGCCTCTATTGCGCCGTCGCCAGTGCGTCGGCGCAGGCATGGGCGCTGGCCCATGCCCACTGGAAGTTGTAGCCCCCCAGCCAGCCCGTCACGTCCACCACCTCGCCGATGAAGTACAGGCCGGGCTGCTTCGATTCCAGCGTCTGCGAGGACAGGTCGCGCGTGTCGACCCCGCCGGCCGTGACCTCGGCCTTCTTGTACCCCTCGGTTCCGCTGGGCGTGATCTGCCAGCGGCCCACGCGCTCGGCCAGCTGTGCCAGGGCCTTGTCGGCCGCCTCGTTGATGGGGCGGGCCAGTGCGGCGTCCTGTCCCACCCAGGCGTCGGCCAGGCGCGAGGGCACCCACTGGGCCAGTTCGTTGGCAATGCGTTTTTTCGAGCGAACCTTGGCATCGCGCAGCTCGGTGTCGATCTGCACGCCAGGCGCGAAGTCCAGCGTGAGCGGCGCGCCGGGCTTCCAGTAGCTGGAGATCTGCAACACCGCCGGCCCCGACAGCCCGCGGTGCGTGAACAGCAGGTCTTCATGAAAGCTCATGCGCTCCTTCCTGGCGCCGGTCTCGATCTGCACCGGCAGTGCCAGGCCCGCCAGGTCGGCATAGGGCGCCCAGCCTTCGCCGGCGAAGGTGAGCGGCACCAGCGCCGGGCGGGGCTCCACCACCCGCAGGCCGAACCGGGTCGCGATGCGGTAGCCGAAGTCGCTCGCGCCGATCTGCGGAATCGACAGGCCCCCCGTGGCCACCACGACGCGCGGCGCGCGCACCTCGCCTTTGGACGTCTGCAGGCGATAGCCTTCGCCGGCCTCGAATTGCACCTCGCCCACCTTGCATGGCTGCCAGTGGGCAACGCCGCCGGCGGCGCATTCGGCCAGCAGCATGTCGATGATCTGCTGCGAGGGGCCGTCGCAGAACAGTTGCCCCTTGTGCTTCTCGTGGTATGCAATGCCGTGCTTTTCGACCAGGTCGATGAAGTGCTGCGGCGTGTAGCGCGAGAGGGCCGAGCGGCAGAAGTGCGGGTTGTCGCCCACGAAGTGCCGCTGCGGCGCGCGCACGTCCAGGTCTCGGTTGGTGAAGTTGGCGCGTCCGCCGCCCGAGATGCGGATCTTCTCGGCGATGCGCTCGCTGTGGTCCAGCAGCAGCACCTTCAGCCCGCGCTGGCCGGCTTGGGCGGCGCAGAACAGGCCGGCGGCGCCTGCGCCGATGACGATGGCGTCGTAGTGGACGCTGCTGGCTTCCATGATTCGCGGCGGCTGTAGTTGGAGAAAGAAAGGCCGCGGATTCTAGGTGACCGGGCCGGGAGGCGCCCTGGCCCGGCCCGCCGCGCGCTCAGGTGCCGAAGCGCTCGGCCTGCGCGCTCGCGGCGCCCACGCCCTTGAGCACGTCGCCCACCACGATGATGGCGGGGCTGCCGATGCCCGAGTCGGCCAGTGCCTCGTGCATGCGGTCCAGCGTGCTCAGCACGTGGCGCTGCGCGGGCAGGGTGGCGTGCTGCACGATGGCCACGGGCGTCTTGCCCGGCAAGCCGTCCAGCAGGCCGTGCTGGATGTGCGCCGCGCCGGACACGCCCATGTAGATCACCAGCGTCAGCCTTGCATCGCGCGCAGCGGCGGCCAGCTTCTTCCAGTCGGTGGGTTGCTCGCTCGCGCTGTGTCCGGTCTTGGCATGGCCGGTGACGAACACCACGCCCTGCGCGCGGTCGCGATGCGTCAGCGGCACCTGCAGCGACGTGACCGCGGCCAGGCCCGAGGTGATGCCGTTGACCACCTGCGGCTCGATGCCTGCCTCGCGCAGGTGCTCCACCTCTTCGCCGCCGCGCCCGAAGATGAACGGGTCGCCGCCCTTGAGGCGCACCACGTGCTCGCCCTCGTGCACCGCGGTGATCATGAGCTTCTCGATGAAGGCCTGCGGCGTGCTCTTGCAGCCGCCGCGCTTGCCCACGTAGACGATGCGCGCGTCGGGCCGCGCATGCGACAGCACTTCCTCGTTGACCAGGTCGTCGACCAGGATCACGGTGGCCGCCTGGATCGCCTTGGCGGCCTTGAAGGTGAGCAGGTCCGGGTCGCCGGGGCCGGCGCCGACCAGCGTGCAACTGCCTTGGGTGGTGAATGAGGCGGGGTGTTTCATCGTCATGCAGCCTTGGCGACGGGTGTCGTGGTGGGGTTGGCGTCCAGCTCCTGCGGCTTGTCCAGCAACCGGACGAGCTTTCGCACATGTTCGACCTGGCGCGCGATGGTGTCCGGCGTGGGCAACCGACCGTCTAGCACGCCGCGGGTGTAGTCGACGGTGTTTGACAGCTCGATGCCGCCCGGCAGCCCGGGCACTTCGTCCAGGGTGCCGGGCTCCTGGGCCTGCAGCTCGATGCGCCGGCCTTGAACGAAGCCGTCCACCTGGGCGGTGCGGCGCGGGTCCGCCACGCTTTCGCCTTCGAGGCCGCGCGAGAGCAAGGCGTTCATCTGCACCAGGGCAAAAGTCTGCGCCATCGACTCGGCGTAGGCGGGGTGCGTGTAGCTGCTGACCAGCAATTGCCGCTCGCCATCGGCCGGCAGCATGAGCTTGACCACGCTGTGCGCCGGGTTGCGCAGGCCGACCACCTGCCGCACATCGAGCAGGCGCTTGAGGCCGGGGCACAGCACCTGCGTGGTGACGTGCGCCACCTCGCCTTCCTTCACTGCACGCACAGAAAGCAAGGGGGCCATGCCCATGGCTTCGAGCACCGAGGCTGCCGTCACGCGGCGCGCTTCGGTCTGGCTGCCATGCAGCAGCACGGGCAGGCCTTCGCGTGCCAGCAGCAGCGCCAGAAGGGGCGTGAGCACCGGCAGCTTGCGCGCGCCGTTGTAGCTGGGAATCACGATGAGCGGCTGCCCGCCGGCAGGGGTGGCGGGAAAGCGCGCAAGGCGCTCATGCGTGGCATCGAGAAAGCCGGCCATCTCTTCGGGCGTTTCGCCCTTGATGCGCATGGCCAGGCAGAAGGCGCCCACCTCGAGGTCGGTGACGCGGCCGTCCAGCACCTGGCCGAACAGGTCCCGGGACTGCTCGCGCGAGAGCGGCTTGGCGCCGCGCGCGCCGCGCCCGATTTCCTTGATGTAGTGGCTGATGCTCATGGATGCTC
>JAFECZ010000384.1 GCA_018241905.1 Pseudomonadota bacterium | reverse complement strand
CAGATCCCGCAGGCAATCGGGGTACTGCTCGCAGAGCGGGCACGATGATCCGAGCCTCGCTAGCCGCGCGCGGCTCGGAGTTCATGACGGCGAGCCAAAGGGGAAATCCCCTGTTGATGACAGGGACCAGGAGGTTGGTGTTCATGAAGTCTCTTCATGGCGCCGTCCCGCCGTCAGCAGCAGCTCATTCGGCCCAGCCCAGCCGTCGGGCGTGTCGAATGCCGCCAGGCGCTCCCGCATCTCGCCCCAGGCTGCATCGGCGGCCGGCGTGTCGAGCCTGCCGAGGATCTGCAGGACCGGGCCCGCGGAGTTGCGGACGAAGGCTAGGTAGTGGTCGACCGAGGGCAGTCGGAACGGTGCATCGAGGACCACGGTCGCGACATCCCGGAACCCTGCAGCCCTGAAGCGCGCATCGATGTCACCCGGCTTGCCTAGGCTGAGCAGCCCGCCGGGGGTATAGGGATCACGCGCCGGCAGGCCGGCGTGCTTGAGGGCCGTGGACATGAGGATGGCGACGCATGGATTCCTCTCGGGGCGCGAGAACACCATCGTGCACACGCCGCCGCCCGGCCGTAGCGCGCGATGCATCTCGCGCAGGCCACGCAGCGGGTCGGGAAAGAACATCAGCCCGAGGCGACACACCGCAGCGTCGAAACTGGCCTCGGGCACGCCCAGGTCCTCACCGTCGGCGACCCGGGCCTCGACGTGATGGGCGAAGCCGGCGCGTACGGCGTTGTCGCGCGCCAGCGCTACGATCGCAGGGGACAAATCGGTTGCAAGAACATGGCCCTGCGCGCCCACCGCCCGTGCGATGGAGAGTGTCTGATCGCCCGCGCCTGCCGCGATGTCGATCACGCGGTCGCCAGCCTTCACGCCGGCCATGCCGCACATGGCCTCAGTCGGCTTCTGCAGCCAGGCGTGGATGGCCGCGGTGTGGGCGTTCCAGCCCTCGGCGGCGTTGTCCCACTGGGCGCGCATGTTCGCCTTGAAGGCGTGGTTGTCGTTGTCGGCGGCGGTGATGAATGAGTTCATGTCCCCAGCTTAAGATCCGGGGACGCGCGGCGTAAGGCGCAGAAATGCAGGAGGGGCCGCAATGACGCATAGCCCGAACAGCTTTGACTGGGACGATCTCAAGTATTTGCTGGCCGTTGCACGAGAGGGCAGTACATTGGCGGCCGGCCGCGCGCTCGGTGTCGACCAGTCGACGGTGCAACGGCGGCTCGCTGAACTGGAGCGGCGCGTCGGTCAGTCGCTCGTGCAACGCCAGCCGACCGGCTACCGGCTGACCGAGCGGGGCCAGGAGATGCTGCCCTTCGCCGAGGCCGTCGAGCGCTCGGTGCTGGCATTCGAACGGCAGCTGCGCTCGCTCGGCACCGAGACTGCCGGCGTGATCCGCCTCACCTGCCCCGAGCCCATCGTTAACCGCATCATGAAGGCCGGGCTGCTCGACCGCTTCCACGCGCTGCACCCGACGCTGCATGTGCAGTTCGTGATGAGCGACAAGTACGTCGACATCGGCCAGGGCGACGCCGATGTCGCACTGCGCTCGGGCGATCCAGGCGATGACGAATTGGTGGGCCGCAAGATCGCCGACTCCGTCTGGGCCGTCTACGCGAGCCGGGCGTACGTCGAGCGCAACGGACAGCCCGCGAGCGTCGACGAGCTAGCAAGGCATGCGCTGGTCGGCTTCGACGACACCATGGCCAAGCATCGCATCGCCCAGTGGCTGTGCAAAGTCGCGCCGGATGCGCCGCTGGCCGCGCGCAGCAGCAGCGTACTGGGCCTGGTCTATTCAGTGAAGGCCGGCGTCGGCGTCGGGCCCTTGCCGCTGTCCATCGGCGACGCCGAGCCCGATCTGGTGAGGGTGCTGGAACCGGTGGCCGACCTGAGGCGGATCTGGCGCCTGCTCACGACACGCGAGCTGCGGCGCACGCCCCGCGTGAGCGCGTTCTTCGACTTCATAATCAGCGAGATCGAGGCACTGCGGCCCATCCTCACGGGCTGAACGAACAGATCGGAGTGCGCATGAAGTTTTGCGCTGGCTACTAAACAGGGGCACAGGCTCCGTGGCGACATTGCGGCCTCATGCCTTTCATCACCCCGATCGCTGTGGCGAGAACGCAGTCACGCCCGCGTAAACGGATGAAATTTATGAGTTGAGGGACCGAAGGCCAGTGGCACGAAGGACTCTGATGCCTCGGCCACGAATCGATCCGGCGTTTTCCTCGGTGAGCCATGCCACTTTGCAGGGCTGAGCCCTGGCGCTCAGATGTCCCAAGTCCGACACTCAGCAACTGCATCGTGCAGTGGTGCGCGCGTGCCGCGCCTCGATGCCCATAGCATCTTCCCGAGCCATCCGATCCTGGCGACTGACTGGCCCAGTTTCCATCTCGATCCAAGAACACAACGCGGTGTTCAGCTTCTTCGACGACGTACCGGCGTTCTTGTATGCGTTCGTGCGATCGCGCTCCCCCCTCATGGCGCTGGTAAAAACGAAGTCGGTGACCCAGTTCAGATCGGCAGACCTACAGGCGGCTGTGATGGCGGTGTGCAAATCGACAGGCTCAGAAACTCCAGACGGCGTCTAGACTTTTCGGCGACGTCGGGAAGGCAGGGCTAGACAACGCAGGGCCAAGTCACGATCGCTGCGGAATTGATCAGTTCTCCAGGGCCATCCGCCGAGGGAGACCACTTCATGCTTCGGCTGCCTCCCGGCAGCGGCTCTTCCGGGAAACTGCTCCTTGGTCGATCAGGAATTGATCTGGCCGGGCCACCCACCGACCGAAGCGTGCGCAACCCCTGCGGTCCCTCCCCGGGAGGAATACCCACCTTCTCGCTTATAGCGCCTTCGACGCGCTACGGTCACGCATCAGCCGGCTCAGTTCCCGCTTCGCGTGCGCGTTCGAACTGCGCCAGGCCGCTCGTGCCAACTCGAGAAAACGCTCCTCGGCCGCATCGGGTCGGTCACTTCCGTGCGATTCGTCCAGCCAGCCTGGCGGCTGCTTCATGTGGCTCTCGATCTGCCGCGCAAGCTTGTCCGAGATCGGACGGCTCGCCTTGATCTGACTCCACATGCTCGGCGAGACCTGCAGCTTTGCCGCAAAAGCCTGCTCCATCCCTTTCGCCGGCTCGCCCGCGGAAATCTTTGTGGTGGCGTATTCCTGGAACAAGGCCAGGGCGTTGTGTCGTCGGATAACGGTGGTATTTGACACTGTGTCTTTGCTGCAACGTGGAACATGCTGATTGTCGCAGCGCTTGACGCAAGAGTTAAGAGTCTTTACAGTTCGCCTCCATCACATTGTTTGACAACCCCTGGCGACTCGTCGCCCCTCAAAGAAATTCTTCAAGGACACATCGTGAGAACGGTTCACCAGCTATCGACAACGAATTCGATCCGCAATGCGGGTCGGAATGCGTTCGTCTGCGCGGCCGTCGCGATGGTCATCGGCCAGATCGCATTCACGTCCGAGCTCGAGGGGTTCGGATTGAAGCCGTGGATGCACGGCGAGCGCGATCCCCGCAAACATCCGGGAAAGGAAGACGTGTAAGCGCGTCTCCCCTTCACTCTCAGTCATACGAGAGGCCCGGAGTCCTGACGGATCCGGGCCTTTTTGCTTTTCCGCCCTTCGGGGCAAAGCGGCCATCGCGCCGCGACGTTGCATGCGCAGCGAAGCTCATTAACAACTTGCTGCGAGGCAGCCTCGGTACTGGCCGGCGGCGAGCCTCGCATCCAAAGCGGATGTAGCTCAATGGCAGAGCGCGACCACGCCATGGTCGAGGCCACGGGTTCGAGCCCCGTCTTCCGCTCCATTTTCGGGTGTGCCCTTGCACCACCGACCACGCGCGCGCCGAGGGAACGGCGCGGCCGGGATGTGCACGGGGTCGCGCCCCATGTGCAGCGAGAGCACCTGGCCGGCTCGCCGGCCACTCGCGCTTGGACACAGCCGAAAGTGGATCGCGTCGTGTTCGTCTAGACGGCTGAGGACACCTCCCTTTCAAGGAGGGGACACGGGTTCGATTCCCGTACACGACACCAAACTGAAGTCCTGTGCGCTCACGCGCAGGACGGAAACCGGCCGCAACGATAGGGCGGCTCCGGAACCCGTCACCGGAACCCACATGGTTCGTTAGCTCAGTGGCAGAGCGTCTCCCCGTCCAGGAGAGGGCCGCGGGTTCGATTCCCGCACGGGCCGCCATGACATGCCGCAATAGCTCAGCAGGTAGAGCGCTGCGTTGAAAGCGCAGGCGTCGATGGTTCGAAACCATCTTGCGGTACCAGCTTCATCGGCCACACAGCTCAATGGGCAGTGCGCCGGTCTCCGAATCCGTTGGTTCAGGGCTTGACTCCCTGCACGGCGGCCATTCATCCACCGTTGCCCCGCTGGCTCAGCGGATGAGCGCACCGGCCCGATGAGGCCGGGGTTCGCACGCTCCAAGCTCGTGCGCGGGACGCGATTCATTCTTTCATTCATCAACATCAAGCAGGAGGTGCGCATGCATTCCAAAGTCGTTTCAGCGCGCCTCCAGCCGCGCAACAGTGTTGTGCTCGCGATCGTACGGCGCCTGACCAGCACTGCGACGCGGCGCCATCGCGACAGGCGTCGTCTAACCCGCCAGGAAGCCGTGGCGGACCTCGCGCAACGCGTACGCGAAAGCGGCGAATGGTGAGCGGTTTCAAGGGATCGCGTAGCTCAGTCGGCAGAGCACTCGGTCGATAACCGAGCGGTCGCTGGATCGTGCCCAGCCGCGGCGACCAGTTCATCTCCGCATGGCGCAGTAGGCAGCGCACGTCCTCTGGGAGCATGAGGTCGGGAGTTCGATCCTCTTCGCGGTGACCAAGAAAAGCGATGGTGCGTGTGGCGCAGCGGCAGCGCTCCGGGATGTGACCCCGGCGGTCGTCGGTTCGAATCCGACCACGCACCCCAGTTCACCTTGCCCGATTGGCGGAACCGGCAGACGCAGCGGCTTCAAGAACCGTGGCCGCATGGCATGCAGGTTCGAGTCCTGCATCGGGCACCAACAGATCATCCCCTCGTGGCGCAATAGGCAGCCGCACCGGCCTCAGAAGCCGGGGCCCACGGGCATGTCCGTTCGATTCGGACCCAGGGGACCACCACGCGACGGTGCAGACGGGCCGGAGCGGAGCCACAATTCACAAGTCAAGGAGTACTCCCATGGAACGCATGAAGAACGTCCAGGCCTGGACCCAAGGCGTCGAGGTCGAATGGGACGCCTTGCAA
>JAFECZ010000383.1 GCA_018241905.1 Pseudomonadota bacterium | reverse complement strand
CGGCTTGCTCGGCTGCGGCTCCTGCGACTCGTGGCCGATGCCGATGCTGTGGTGCAACCGGTGAAAGCGCGGGCTGATCCACAAGCGCTCGCCCAGGGCGCCGAAGGACAGGCGCAAGTTTGCATGCTGCAGGCTCTCGGACAGCTGGGTGATGGCCACCAGCGCAATGAACTGCCCCGGCGCCACGCCGATGAGCTGCGCCACCAGCACGATGATGACGTCGCGCAGCACATCGTCGAGCAGGTGGTTGCGGTTGTCGGACCACATGGTCATCTGCCGCTGCGAGTGATGCAGCGAATGCAGGCTCCACCACCAGTGAAAGCCGTGCTGCCCGCGATGGACCCAGTAGTCGACGAAGTCGAGCACCACCAGGTACATCAGGAACGACACCCACGGAATGTCGGTGATGCCGGGCCAGGCGGCATCGAGCTGCCAGCCGCTCCAGCCCGCCGTGCGCATGGGGCCCACCACGCCGTCGAAGAAGGGCTGCAGCGCAAAGAACATGACCAGGCGGAACAGCCCCAGCCGATGCACCAGCGTGTAGAGGATGTCGGTGCGGATGGCCGCGCGGTCGGTGACCGGATCGACCGGCCGCCAGCGCTGCATCGGCCCGATGATGGCCACGAGCACGGCGATCTGGATCAGGCCCACCAGCAGCCAGCCGGTGGCGTCGAAGGCGTCTTCCACATAGCCGCCCAGGCCGATGTTGAAGACGACCGGCTCCACGACGTGCTCGAACAGCCACCCTTGGGCGGCCGAGAACTCGTCGGTGAACATGTCCAGCAGCATGACTTTTCTTCTCCCTGTGGCCCGAGCTCAGTTGACGGTGTGGCTCGCGATCCAATCCTTGTAGGCCGGGTGCTGGCGCAGGGTCTGGAAGCAGAAGCCCTCCTGCTTCAGGCCCACGATGAGCGGCTCCAGCACGGCCGGCGCCCACGGATCCTGGCGCGACCAGATGCCCAGGTGCGCCAGCAGGATGTCGCCGCTGCGGATGTTCTGCAAGGCCTCGTGCAGCAGCTTCTCGTTGCTGTGGGTCTCGCTGGGCAGCTCGTCGCCCAGGAAGCCGGCCGGCGACCAGCCCACATGCTCGTAGCCGCACTTCTTCATTTCCGCGAGGAAGCGCGGCGAGGTCTTGCCGCCGGGCGCGCGGAACAGCGGCAGAGGCTTCTTGCCCGTGAGGTATTCGATGCGGTCCGAGGCCTTGGCGATGTTTTCGCAGTACTGCGCCGCCGTCCAGGTGAACTCGCGATTGGCCAGGCCACCGGCCGTGGGACGCACCCGAAAGCGCGGCTCCAGCCCCTTGACGTCGCCGCGCCAGTAGACGTGGTCGTAGGTGTGCGATGCGAATTCGTCGCCTTCGGCCGAACGCGCCGCCCACCAGGCCTTCCAGCTGTTGTCCAGGCTGTCGCCTCCGGTGGTGGTTTTCTCGGCCGCCACGAAGAAGGTCACCTTGACGTCCTGGCGCTTGAGCACCTCGCCCACCAGCGGCGCCACGCCCATGTGGCCGGTGTCGAAGGTGAGGTAGACGGGCTTGGCGCAGCTTGCCGCGGCCTGGGCCGGCGCCTGGGCATTGGCCAGCATGGCGCCCGCGCACAGCAGCAGCGCGGCTGCAACGGGTTTCAGGCTCTTGCTAGCGGCGCGCATGGTCCAGCGTCCAGACACCGTGCGGCGACCGGCCCACGTTGATCTGCCGCACGACTTCGCGGCTGGCGACGTCGACCACGCTGAGCTTCTTGACCCAGCGCGAGGTGACATAGATGGTCTTGCCGTCGGCCGACACGTCCATGCAGTCGGGGCCGCCCGGCACCTTGAAGGTGTCCACCACCTTGAGCGTGGCGATGTCGATGCGGCTGATGCTGTTGGCCACCCGGTTGCTCACCAGCACGGTCTTGCCGTCGCCCATGGAGCGGAAGGCATGGGCGCCCTTGCCGGTGGGGATGATGCCCACGGCCTTGGGCTCGGCACCCGCCACGTCGAACACCTGCACGCCGTCGCCGCCGGTCAGGCCCACCAGCAGGGTCTTGTCCTGGTGGACGCCGAAGATGTCGGCCGGCATCGGGCCGGTGTGCACGCGCCAGCGGACGGTCTGGGTGGCCAGGTCGACGGCGATGAGCTCGTCGCTGTCCTGCATGGTGACGTAGGCCGTGGTGCTCTTGCTGTCGATCCAGATGTGGCTGGGCGTCTTGCCGCTGGCAATGCGCTTGACCAGCTTCACGTCCTTGCCGTCCCAGCTGTAGATGTCCACGTGGTTGAGGCGGTTGCCGGCGGTAACGAACCACTTCATGTCCGGCGAGAAGCGCAGGTGGTAGGGGTCGATGATGCCCGTCACCACGCGCTGGACTTCCGCCGTGCGGGGATTGAAGAAGGTGAGCGAGTCGCTGGCGGAATTGGCCACGATCACCGAGCGCTCGTCGGGCGTGAGGTAAAGGTGGTGCGGCTCCTTGCCGGTGCCGATGCGCTGGGTTTCGTTCCAGCGCACGGGGTCGATCACGCTGACCGAGGCGTCCAGCGAGTTCAGGACGAAGATGGGCGCCGGCGGCTGGTCGGACGGCACGGCGGCAAAGGCGCCGGTGACGGCCGCGGCGGACAGGAAAAAGGCCGCGAAGCGGCCTTTCAGGTTAACTGGAAAACGCACGGGAAATTCCGAAAAGGATGGCACGAAGTCTAACGTTCGAGTCTTAGCTTCCGATGACTCGGCACCCCGGAAACGGCGCTATTTGCGCGTTATTTGCCGCCGCGCAACGCCTGCACCTCGGCCGGCGCCAGCCAGCGCCATTGCCCGGGCGCCAGATCGGCCGGCAGGGCCAGTTCGCCGATGCGGGAGCGGTGCAGCGCCTCCACCCGGTTGCCCACGGCCGCCAGCATGCGCTTGACCTGGTGGTACTTGCCCTCGGTGAGCGTCAGGCGCAGCGCGTGCTCGCCAGTGGCCTCGCAGGCAGCGGCCCGAACCGGCTTGGGGTCGTCGTCCAGCACCACGCCGGCCAGCAGCTTTTGCACCTGGCCGGCATCCACCGGGTGCTTGGCCGTGACCTCGTACACCTTGGGCACGTGGTGCTTGGGCGATCCCATGCGGTGGATGAACTGGCCGTCGTCGGTCAGCAAGAGCAGGCCGGTCGTGTCCTGGTCGAGCCGGCCGATGGCCTGCACGCCCTGCACCGCGCCCTTGTTGGGGCGCTGGCGCAGGGGCGCGGGCAGCAGGGTGTAGATGCTCGGGTAGGTCGAGGGCTTTTGCGAGCACTCGGTACCGGCCGGCTTGTGCAGCATGAGGTACGCCTTGGCCTGGTAGATCCAGGGCGTGCCTTGCACGGCAAAGGCCAGGCCGTCCGCCGCCTCGAATTCGGCAAAGGCATCGTCTTGCGCCCTGCCCTCCACCGTCACGTAACCCTGCTGGACCAGCCCGGCGCAAACGCGCCGGGTGCCGAAGCCCTGCGTATACAGAATCTCCTGAAGCTGCATCAATCAATAGCCCAGCGCCAGCCCCGTGTTGCGGCGCGGGTCGTTGGCGCCGTAGAAGCGGTTGTTGGCCACCGGCTTTCCGCCCAGTGACGGCGCGCCGACGATGATGGCCGCCAGGTGGTTGGCTGGTTGCGGCACACCCAGGTTGTGGCCCATGTCGGTCAGGATCTTGGTGGTGTCGGGCGAGAAAGCGTAGGTTTCGACGTTGGTCACGTCCGGCAGCCATTGCTGGTGGAAGCGCGGCGCATCCACGGCCTCTTGTACGGTCATGCCGTAGTCGATGGCGTTGATCATGGTGAGCATCACCGCGGTGATGATGCGGCTGCCGCCAGGCGTGCCCACCACCATCACCGGCTTGCCGTCCTTGGTGACGATGGTCGGGCTCATCGACGACAGCGGACGCTTGCCCGGCTCGATCTTGTTGGCCTCGCCCTGCACCAGTCCATAAAGGTTGGGCACGCCCACCTTGGAGGTGAAGTCGTCCATCTCGTCGTTCAGCAGCACGCCCGTCTTGGGCGCCGTGACCTTGGCGCCGAACCAGTCGTTGAGCGTATAGGTGACCGACACCGCATTGCCCCACTTGTCGGCAATGGAGTAGTGCGTGGTATTGCTGCCTTCATGCGGCGGCACGCCGGGCTTGATGTCCTTGGACACGCCGGCCTTCTTCGGATCGATGACCGCGCGAATCTTCTCGGCATAGCCCTTGTCGAGCAGCCGGTCCAGCGGGTTCTTCACGAAGTCGGGGTCGCCCAGGTAGCTGTTGCGGTCCACGTAGGCGTGGCGCATTGCCTCGATCTGGTAGTGCACGGCCTGGGCCGAGTGGTAGCCCAGGTCCTTGAGCGGGTAGCCCTCCAGGATGTTGAGCATCTCGCAGATGATCACGCCGCCCGAGCTGGGCGGGGGCGCCGACACCACGTGGTAGCCGCGGTAGTCGCATTCGACCGGCGCCATTTCGCGCGTCTTGTACTGCTCCAGGTCGGCCATCGTGATGATGCCGTTGCCGGCCTTGCTCGAATCGGCAATGGACTTGGCCACCCAGCCCTTGTAGAAGCCGTCGGTGCCCTTGGTGCTGACTTCGCGCAGCGTGCGCGCCAGGTCCTTTTGCACCAGGCGGTCGCCGGCCTTGTAGGGCTGGCCGGCCTTGTTCAGGAAGATGGCCGCGCTGGCCGGGTCTTCACCGAAGTCCTTGGTAGCGGTGAGCAGCAGGTCGATGTCGCCCTGCTCCAGCACGAAGCCCTTCTCGGCCAGCTGCACCGACGGAGCGATGAGCTGGGCGCGCTTCATGGTGCCGTACTTCTCGCGGGCGTATTCCATGCCCGAGACGCTGCCGGGCACGCCCACCGCCAGGTGCCCCTTGGTGGACGCGCCCTTGATGACGTTGCCGTCCTTGTCCAGGTACATGTTGGCCGTGGCCGCCAGCGGCGCCTTCTCACGGAAGTCGAGGAAGGTCTTGCGGCCGTCGGCCAACTGGATGGTCATGAAGCCGCCGCCGCCCAGGTTCCCGGCCGCGGGATACACCACCGCCAGCGCGTAGCCCACTGCCACCGCGGCATCTACCGCATTGCCGCCGTGCTTGAGCACGTCGACGCCGACCTGGCTGGCCAGGTGCTGCGCACTGACCACCATGCCGTTCTCGGCGGCGACCGGTGCCATGGAAGCGGCCTGCGCGGCGCCAAAGGCGCCCAGGGCCAGAACTGCGCCCAGCACGGCGCTCACTCGGGGTTGCATTGCTTTCATCGTCTCTCTCCGGGATGTCGTTATTGACGAGTGGGAAGTACCGCCCAATGGGATCAGGCGGCGGTCAACAA
>JAFECZ010000382.1 GCA_018241905.1 Pseudomonadota bacterium | reverse complement strand
AAGCGCCCACCAGCGACCGGCTCCGGCATGCGCTGCTTCTTTGCAGATTCCCTTTCCACCTTTTGATTGTCACTAAGACAAGGAGAAGCCGATGACCGAGATTTCCAAGCAGAAGCTGAGCCGACGCCAATGGATCGTTGGTGCGGCTGCCGCGTTGTCCGGCCCAACGTTGCTCGCTGGCTGCGGAGGCGGCAGTGACGACCTGGCAGACCGAAAGAGCCTCGTCACGCTTGCCGAAAGCAAGTCGGAGCTGAGCCTGTTCGTGGAGGCCGTCAACGCGGCAGGACTGCGAGACACGCTTTCGGGTGGAAGCTACACGGTCTTCGCGCCCGACAACAATGCGTTCGCGGCACTGCTTGGCGAGTTGGGAACGACCAAGGAAGCACTGTTTGCCGACACCGCGCTGTTGGGTGCCGTACTCAAGTACCACGTGCTCGCCAGCGTGGTGTTCCGCAGTGCCATTCCGCTGGGCAAGGCCATCGAGCCGATCGGCGGCGGCTTCTTCAAGATCGAACAGCATGGCGGTGCCTATCGCGTCAACGATGGACGCAACCGCGTGAGCGCGATCACGAGCACAGATTCGGTTGCGGCCAACGGCGTGCTGCATGTGGTCGACGGGGTACTCCTGCCAGCCGACAAGGACATCGTTCAGACGGCGCAGGCCACGGCGGACTTAAGCATCCTGATGGAGGCTGTCGTTGCGGCGGGCCTTGTCGATGCGTTGAAGGCGCCGGGGCCGCTCACGGTCTTTGCCCCCACCAACGCCGCTTTTGCCGCGCTGCTGGCCCAGCTGGGCGTTACCAAGGAGGCGCTTCTGGCCGACACGGCGCTACTGACCAAGGTGCTGACCTACCATCTGGTTTCGGGCCGCGTGCTCAAGGCCGACATCCGGATGGATGCGCCCATCACCACGCTGCAGGGGCAGACCGTGCGCGTCAACGCCAGCTTGCGCGTGGTCGACCAGCGCAATCGCTCCAGCGGCCTAGTGGCGACCGACATCTTCGCGACCAACGGGGTGATCCACGTGATCGACCAAGTGCTGCTTCCCGCCTGACGCGCCGATCCTCAGGAGATCGTTTTGATGGTACTTCGCCATCTGCGTCGCCGGGCGAACCGGCCGCGAGGCGAACGCCCGAGCGCCGTTGAAAGCATCGCGGCGCTGCCGTGACTGCTGATCGCGTGCAGCTCGGTCGTGGTCGCTTGCGTGAGCCCACAGAACCGCAAGTTGCCGCCACTGGCCCTCGCCCCCAAGGTCGACCTGAAACGCTTCATGGGTGACTGGTAGGTCATCGCCAGCATACCGACCCCGTTGGAAAAGGGTGGTCACAACCCGCTGGAGAGCTACCGGCTCGATGTCGACGGCACGATCGCGCTGACGTTCACCTTCAACGTCGGCGCGAACGACGGGCCATCGCGTTCCTATACGTCGACCGAATACGTGCTCGACAGCGCGTCGAGCGCCGTGTGAGGCCAGCAATACATCTGGCCCATCAAGGCAGACTACCGGATCGCTTTCGTCTCGGACGACTATGCCCAGACCGTGGTCGCGCGCGAGAAGCGGAACTCCGTGTGGATCATGGCGCGCACGCCGCGCATCTATGACGATGCCTTGACTCGCCTGAAGGACTTGGTTGCGGACCAGGGCCACGACCGGGAGCAGCTGGTGCGCAGTCCGCACGGACGCGTGTCGACACCGCGGGACTGAGGGCGCCCGCTCGATGCGTTGTAGGTAACAAACACGAAACCTGCATTCCCTCTGCTCGGACCAATGCTCGCCTATGGCGATGGGTGTGCGCGTTTGATTGGCGCAACGTCGATTCCCGACAGTGACTATTTCGCCAGTGCCAACGGATCGTCCGGCGTGCCGCCTTGCGTGGTCCTGCGAGCGCTGGGCCGACGCTCATCGCGGGACTGCACGCGCTTTTGGGCAGAAATCGCGCTGCGATCGTTGGGCACGCCGCTGATCTCCACGCTTCTTGCGGCGTCGCCGCCTTGAGGTCGTTGCAGTTTCGCTTGGCGCCCGCGCTCGGCAGCATCGCCCGACTTGTCCATCGTATAGCCAGGGGTGCTCGGGGGCACGTTGGAGCCCGGTGCATTCGGCTGGGCGAAAGCTGATCCACCCACACGCGCCGCCACAACTCCAAGCGTCAAGAACTTCATAGCAGAACTCCTCGATGAAGAAGGATCACGATAGAGAGATGCAGCGACGACTTGTCGCTCAGCTTTTACGCACCGTGGAGGGATCCGGATCACAAAGGCGTCGCAGCCGATAGAGCGCAACATCCACGCGTCCGGACCTGAAGCCCGCTTCGCAGTAACACAGGTAGTAGCGCCACATGCGCCGGAACTCTTCGCCAAACCCCTGCGCCTGCAGCTGGGGCCATGCTGCCTCGAAGCGATCGCGCCATTCCGTCAGCGTGCGCGCATAGCTCGTCCCGAACCGGTCGGTGCATTCGACCTGGAAGCCGGCCCGCTCGGCCTGCTCTCGCACGGCGCCTTCGCTGGGCAGCAGGCCGCCGGGAAAGATGTGGCGCTGGATGAAGTCGGCGCCGCGCCGGTAGTTCGCAAATTGGACGCCGTCGATCAGGATCACCTGCAGCACTGCCAGTCCGCCGGGGTTCAGGCGTTCGCGCAGCGTCTGAAAGTACCTGGGCCAGTAAGCCTCGCCGACCGCTTCGATCATTTCGATGGATACGATGCGGTCAAACTGGCCTTGCACCTCGCGGTAGTCCTGCAATCGTAGGTCCACCCGCGCCTGCACGTTCGCCTTGAGCACTTGCGCCCGCGCGTGTTCGAGCTGCCGTTGAGAAAGCGTGATGCCGGTCAGCTCGATCCCGTGCGCCCGAGCCAGGTCCACCGCGAGCGCTCCCCAGCCGCAGCCAATTTCCAGCACCCGTTGGCCAGGCTGCAATGCCAGCAGCTGTGCGATGCGCGCGAGCTTGCGTGCCTGAGCGGCTTCCAGTGTGGTGTCGCCGGGTGCATACAGCGCGCTCGAATAGATCAGGCGTGGATCCAGCCAGGCCGCATAGAAGTCGTTGCCCAAGTCGTAGTGCGCGGCAATGTTGCGGCGGCTTCCTCTGCGCGTGTTGGCGTGCAGCAGGTGATAGAGGCGCGCGGCGAGGCGCGCCACCGGACGGCCCCGAAAGGCCGCAGCCCACGCGGCCTCGTTACGCACGCCGAATTCCAGCAAGGTCGGCAGATCAGGCGTGGACCAGTCGCCGTCGCAGTAGCTCTCGGCGAAGCCCAGGTCGCCTTGAGCGACAAGTCGCCTCAGCGCACGCCAGCGATGCAGTTGGAGGGTGGCGCTCGGACCGTCCGCGATGCCACGTTGAACGATTGACTTGCCATCGGGAAATTCCAGGCGGAGCGTGCCGCAATGCAGCCGCGCGAGCAATTGCTGCAGCTGCCGCCTAGGCGACCAGGCCATGCCGATGGGCAACCTGTGCAATGGCGAGGCAAGGCGCTGAGGAGAGCTGATGAGGGTCATGGGGTGTCGTTGGCGCGGGTGATGGTCAGATGATCGGCAGGCGCGCCTGGGTGGCGCCTGAACGGCACCCCCTTGAGCAGCAGTTGCAGGGCGTGCCAGTGGATGCCTGCCAGGACCTTCAGGCCCAGCAGGGGATGCAAGAGAAAGGCCTTGAGCACTGTCTTGTCGCTCAGGGCGTGGCGGGTACCCGCGAGACGGGCCGTCAGCACCGGGCCTTGGTCATCGACTGCGTGGATGTCCAGCTGCAGTGCGTCGCGTTGCGTAGACGGCGGCAACAGCGCGAAGCGGTAGCGAAGCGCCATGTCCATGAACGGGGAGACGTGAAAGCACTTGGTGCACTCGTGGCGCAGCGCAGGCGCTTGCGCCTGCTCGGGCGCCACTTCGACAAGATAGCGGTGGCGTTCGCCAAAGGTGTTTCGCACCTCGTACAGCACGGCGGCCAACCGGCCGGAGTGGTGTTCATGGCAGAAGTAGACGGAGAGCGGATTGAAGGCAAAGCCCAGCACGCGCGGCATCGCAAGCAGAAAGATCGGGCCACCGGCGGCAATGCCGGCGCGCGCGAGCTCGGCATCGATGTGCTCCCGAAGGCCCGTGGCCAGCGGCGCTCCGTGGTCGCGCTCGTGAAGGCTCAGCAGATTGAAGCGGTTGAGCGAGAACAAGCGCAGGCGTTTGTGCAACGCAGGCAGTTCGTCGAGGTTCACCACCATGAAGAACATGCGGAAGCGCAGCCGGTGTCGCAGGGGCCTCAGCCGCTGGTGCATGACGTGGCCGGTGTACAGGGCGCTTTTCGGGGCGCTTGCCTGGGCGTTCATGGCGTGGTCGCGTGCTGGCTGCCCGCAACCATGATGCGGCTGGACTCATCGGGCACTTGCCAGGGGCGGCGCGCGCCGCCCAGTTGCTCGGCCACCGCGAGGCCGGCCTGCAGTCCGTCCTCGTGGAAGCCTGAGCCGAAATAGGCGCCGCAGAACCAGGTGCGTCGCCGGCCCTGGAGGGACCACAGCGCCTGCTGGGCCCGTATGGCCGCACTATCGTAGAGCGGATGCTCGTAGGTTTGCGTGTGCAGGATGTGCCGGGCGGCAGGGGGACGCACGGGGTTGAGCGTCAGAAAGATCGGCACCGAGGTTTCGAGCGGTTGCAGCCGGTTGAGCCAGTAGCTCACACAAACGGCGCCTTGCCCACCGCCGGTGCCCAGGTAGTTCCAACTGGACCAGACACGTTGCCGACGCGGCATGAGCGCGGCGTCCGTGTGCAGGACCGCGAGGTTGCGGCTGTACTGGAAGGCGCATAGCAGGCGGCGCTCGTCCGTGCTGGGCTCGTCCAGGAGCTGCAGGGCCTGATTCGCATGCGTGGCCAACACCACCGCATCGAAGCGCTGGGGTTGCCAGCCCTCGGGCGTGCGCACCCTCACGCCGTCGGGCGAGCGTGAGAGCTGCAGAACGCCGCTGCCCAGGTGCACGGGCGACTCGCCCAACCTTTCCAGGAGCGCTTGCACGTAGTTGCGGCTGCCGCCCGTGACGGTGCGCCAGCTCGGCCGCGCCCCCACGTCGAGCAAGTGATGATTGGCGCAGAATCGGATGAAGGCCTCGGTCGGGTATTGGCCGATCCGCGACGCGGGTGCCGACCAGATGGCGGCAGCCATGGGATAGAGATGGTCTTCGCGAAAGGCGCGGCCGTAGCCGCGCAGGTTCAGGTAGTCCTCCAGCGGCATGAGGCCGTACGTGGCCGCGTCGGCCGGTGCCTCGCGGTAGAAGCGCAGCAGTTCGCGCAGCATCTGCCAGAAG
>JAFECZ010000381.1 GCA_018241905.1 Pseudomonadota bacterium | reverse complement strand
AACTGGCCAGCTGCAGCGTGCCCTCGAACCCGGCGCGCGCCAGGCGACGCTCGGCTCGATCGATGAAATCGTTGAAATCCAGGAAGTCCGGCAAGGCGTGCGGCGCCACCAGCAGCGTGGTGTCGCGCACGGCGGGGTCGTGGTCGACCAGTTGGGCGGCTTCGAACAAGAGCGCGTCGAGCAGCCCCGAATCGTCGGCCTGGTGATAGACGGCGTAGTGGATCTGACCCTTGGCATGGACCGCCTTGGCGAAAGGGCACAGGTTCAGCCCGATGACGGCCCGCTCCAGCCAGTGGCGCACGTCCGCCAGCACCTGTGGTTCTTGCGCGGTGCCTGGCGCCGCGGATGGATTGTCGCTGTCGATCATGGAGAACTCGATGTCCGGGCGCCCGAACTGGAAGCATGAAGGTGTGCCAGCCGCATCGCCGCCAGCATGCCCGCCAGCGAACAGGCCATGGTGGCGACCCAGGTCCATTGCCACCCTCCGGCACGCATCGCCAGCCACGCCACCGCCGGCGGCGCAAAGAACTGTCCGAGCGAGGAAGCTTGCTGCATCAGCCCCACGGTGGTCGAGACGGTCGAGGAGGACGGCGCCAGCCGCACCGCCAGCATGAACAAGGTGGCCGGCACCATGCCGCCGCCCAGTGAAAAGAGGCACACGCAAGCGTAGCGCACCGGCGCCGGCAAGGACCAGGCATCGGCGCCATGTCCCCATTGCGCGAAGGCCGCCACGCTGCCCAGGAGCATCACCGCATAACCCCAGCGCAGAAGGCGCCCCGGCGAAACTCCGGCCTGGAGCAGCCGCCCGCCCGCCAGGTTGCCCACGATGTTGGCGGCGGCCGCCGCCGAGCTCAGCACCCCCGTCAATCCGGCTGCAATGCCGGCGTCTGCATAGATGGCCGGCAGAAAGCCGATGACGGCCATCCACTGCGCCGAATAGACCGCGAAGGCCAAGCCGAGCAGGCGCGGGCCGGGCGCACCCAGCGTATTGGACAGCCGCTTGCCCCAATCTGGCGCCGCGCCCTTGGCGGCCAAGCGGCGGGCATCCCCGGGCACGATGAACAAGACCCAGGCTGCAGCCGCAGCCGAGACAGCGGACATGAGCCACCACCAGCCGGACCAGTCGAAGCGCGCGATGAATGGCGGCCCGGCGAGCAGGGCCAGGGCCACGCCCAGCGGCATGTAGGCGCCCCACAGGCCCATGGCCGCCTTCTCGGCTGCCGGCGGCGCCAGGGCGCGGATCAGGCCGGGACCCGGCATTACCGCAAGGAGAAAACCCACGCCCTCGAGTGCGCGCAACGCCAGAAGCATCGCCAGCGCGTGCGGCCCCGGCTGTACCAGCGCGCCGGCGGCGCTCGCCAGGGTCACCAGGGCAAGGCCGGCCACCATGCTCCTTCGCAGGCCCAGCGAATCGGCCATCAGCCCGACGGCCAGGCCCAGCGTCATGCCCGCCACCTGCACGAGTGAGAGCAGGAAGCCGGCCTCCACCAGGCCAATGCCCAGTGCGTCGCGCAAGGCCGGCACCGCGGGCGGCAGCTTGCCCAGGTGCAGCGCCGCGCTGACGCCGGCAGCCATGACGGCGAAGGCGGCAACGGGAACGCGGTCGCGAGCCTGCGCAACGGCAGCGGAGTTCAAACGGTCCATGTGCGTCCGGTGAGGCGCTCGTGCTCGCGCATGGCGAAACGGTCGGTCATGCCGGCGATGTAGTCGGCCACCGCGCGCGCCGTGTCGTCCTGCTGCGCGTAGTCCGGCGGCATTTCGTCCGGCTGATCGAGGTAGGCGGAAAACAGCTCGCGCACCACGTGCTGCGCCTGCGTGGTGGTCTGCAGCACCCGCGCATGGCGGTAGAGGTTGGCGAAGAGAAAGCGCTTGAGTTCGCTCGACTGCGCACGCATCGCGGCGCTGAACTGCACCAGGCGCGGGCAGCGGCGCACCGCTTCGGCATCCGCCGGCGCCGCTTCCTGGAGACCGGCCCGCGTGGCATCGATGACGTCGTAGACCTGGCTGCTGAGCATGCGGCGAATGGTTTCGTAGAGCAGACGCCGCCCGGCCAGTTGGGGGTGCTCAGCCACCGCTTCGCGGCGAAAGCGCTCGAACAGCTCGACCTCCTTGAGCTGGTCGATGTCGATGAGGCCGGAGCGAACGCCATCGTCGATGTCGTGCGCGTTGTAGGCGATCTCGTCGGCCAGGTTGCACAACTGCGCTTCCAGGCTGGGCTGCGTGTTCTCTATGAAGCGCCGCGCGACACCGCCGGGCTCCGCCGCCTCGATGCGCTCGGCATTGGCGCGGGAGCAGTGCTTGAGGATCCCTTCGCGCGTCTCGAAGCTCAGGTTGAGCCCGTCGTATTGGGGGTAGCGATGCTCGAGGCGGTCGACCACCCGCAGGCTCTGCAGGTTGTGCTCGAATCCACCGTGCCCGGCCATGCAGGCGTTCAGCGTGTCCTGGCCGGCGTGGCCGAAAGGGGTGTGCCCGAGATCGTGGGCCAGGGCAATGGCCTCCACCAAGTCTTCGTTGAGCCCCAGCGAGCGCGACACCGAGCGGCCGAGCTGGGCCACCTCCAGCGAATGCGTCATGCGGGTGCGAAACAGGTCCCCCTCGTGGTTCAGGAACACCTGCGTCTTGTAGACGAGCCTGCGAAAGGCGGTGGAATGGACGATGCGGTCGCGGTCGCGCTGGAAGTCGTCGCGCGTGGGTGCCGGCGGCTCCGGATGGCGCCGGCCACGGGACGCGGCCGCGTGGCTGGCATAGGGCGCCAGCGCCATTTCAGCCTTGCTGCTCGCAGCAGGCGGCCAGCACGTCGCGCACCATGGCGTCCGGCGCGCTGCGCACCACCGCCGAGCCCGGCTTGTCCAGCACCACGAAACGGATCTCGCCGGCCTCCGACTTCTTGTCGACGCGCATGAGTTCCAGGTAGCGCTCCGCCCCCAGGTCCGGGCCCCGCACCGGCAAGCCGGCAGCCTCGACCAGGCGGGTAAGGCGCTGGACGAATGCGGCATCCACCCCGCCCAGGCGCTGCGACAGCTGTGCCGCCATCACCATGCCGCAACCCACGGCTTCGCCATGCAGCCACTCCCCATAACCCAGGCCCGACTCGATGGCGTGGCCGAAGGTGTGGCCGAAATTGAGAATGGCGCGCAGCCCCGATTCGCGCTCGTCCTGCCCCACCACCAGCGCCTTGATCTCGCAGCTGCGGCGCACGGCGTGCGCCAGCGCCGCCGGGTCGCGGGCCATCAGTGCAGCCAGGTTGCCCTCGATCCAGTCGAGGAACGGCATGTCGTAGATGGGGCCGTACTTGATCACTTCCGCCAGGCCCGCGCTGAGCTCGCGCGGCGGCAGGCTCTTGAGCGTGGCCAGGTCGCACAGCACGCGCTGGGGCTGGTAGAAGGCCCCGATCATGTTCTTGCCCAGCGGGTGGTTGATGGCCGTCTTGCCGCCCACCGAAGAGTCGACCTGCGCCAGCAAGGTGGTCGGCACCTGCACGAACGGCACGCCGCGCATGTAGCTCGCGGCGGCAAAGCCGGTCATGTCGCCCACCACGCCCCCGCCCAGCGCATACAGCACCGTCTTGCGGTCGCAGCCGTGCCCGAGCAGGGCGTCGAAGATCAGATTGAGTGTCTGCCAGTCCTTGTACGCTTCGCCGTCAGGCAGTTCCAGCACGTGCACCCGTTCGTGGCGCCCGGCCAGCGCGTCGCGCAGCGCCTGGGCGTACAGCGGCGATACCGTGGTGTTGGTGACGATCAGGGCCTGCGCAGCGCGGGGCAAGGCCTCCAGCGAGCGGGGGTCCTGCAGCAGGCCGCTGCCGATCAGGATGGAATAGCTTCGTTCGCCGAGTTCGATCTCGACACGCTCGTGGGGGGCTGGCACTGGCATAGAACCCCCGAGTTTAGGCGGTGGGCCACCCGTTCGCCGGCGGGCGCTGCTCAACCCTGCAGGTCGGACGCCGGCGGCACGGCAATGCCGGCCAGCTCGAGTTGCATCACGATCAGGTTGACCAGCATGGCCACCGTCGGGCGGCCGGTGTCGACGATGTCGTGCGCGGTTTCGCGGTAGAGCGGGTCGCGTGCGGCATGCAGCTCGCGCAGGCGACCAAGCGGATCTTGCACTTGCAGAAGCGGACGCTTGACGTCATGCCGCAGTCGCCGAAAGAGGTCTTCGGGGGAGGAGCGCAGGTAGATGACGTGGAAGCCGCGGCGCAGCTGGTGCCGGTTCGCCTCGCGCAGAACCGAGCCCCCGCCGGTGGACAGGACGCCGTGCGGCGACTGCGCGAGCTCGGCAATGGTGGCCTGCTCCACGTCCCGGAAGGCCGCCTCGCCCTCGCGCTCGAAGTATTCACGGATGGAGCAGCCGATCCGCTCCTCGATGAGCGTATCGGTGTCCACAAAAGGCCACTGCAGTCGCTGCGACAAGCGTCGCCCGACTGCAGATTTCCCCGATCCGGGGAGGCCGATCAGCGCTACCGCCACGCAGGGGTAGGCACACGCCAGGCGCGCATCAGCGCGCGGCGTTGCGGTCGGTAATCATCTTCGGGGTGATAAAGACGAGCATTTCGGTCTTGTTGAATGTGCGATTGCGCGTCCGGAACAGTGCCCCCAAATAGGGCACTTCACCCAGAACCGGGATCCGCGATTCGTCATTCTGTTCGGTGAGCTCGAAGATACCACCGATGACGACCGTGCCGCCGTTCTCCACCAGCACTTCGGTCTGCACGTGCTTGGTATTGATGGCAAAGCCCGCCAGGGTCTGCTGGCCCACCGTGTCCTTGTTCACGTCCAGGGTCAGGATGATGTTGCCCTCGGGCGTGATCTGCGGCGTGACCTCGAGCTTGAGGTTGGCCTTGCGGAAGGCGATGGAGGTTGCGCCGCTGGAGGTGGCCACCTGGTAGGGCAGTTCGGTACCTTGCTCGATCAGCGCCTTGGTCTGGTCGGCAGTCACCACGCGCGGGCTGGACACCACCTTGCCCTTGCCGTCGGCTTCCAGGGCGGAGATTTCCAGGTTCAACAGGCGCGAGAAGCTGGAGTTGAACAGCGAAATGGCGAAGGTGCCGGGCGTGTTGCCGGTGCCGCTCGGACTCACGGCGGGCAGGCTGACGAAGTTCGAGTTGCTGGCGGTAAAGGTTGCGCTGCCGTTCGAGATGGTGGGCTGGACACCGATCGAATTGTTGTTGTTCACGATGCCGCCGCCCAGGCGCACGCCCAGCGACTTGCCGAAGGTGTCGGAGGCCTCGACGATGCGCGCCTCGATCAGCACCTGGCGCACCGGCACGTCCAGCTTCTGGATCAGCTCGGCCACATCGGCCAGGC
>JAFECZ010000380.1 GCA_018241905.1 Pseudomonadota bacterium | reverse complement strand
CTCGCCCTTGAAGCCCGACGCCTTGATGATGGGCGTCCAGCGCGCGGCCAGGTCGCTGGAGTACTTCGCGACTTCCTGTTCGCTGGCGCCCGAGACGAGGTCGTAGCCGGCACGCGCGAGCTTCTCGCGCACATCGGGCAGGGCCAGCGCCTGGCGCGTGGCTTGCGCCCACATCGTCTGGGTCTGCACGGGCGTGTTCGAGCGCACGTAGAGAAGATAGCGCGAGGAAGCCACCAGGTTGCCAAAGCCCTGTTCGGCAAAGGTGGGCACGTCGGGCAGCGCGTCGGCCCGCTTCTCGCCGGCCACCGCGATCACTCGCAGCTTGCCGGCGCGGTGGTATTCGACGAAGGTGGTGGTCGCGTCCATGCCGGCGCTGATCTGGTTGCCCAACAGCTCGGTCGCCATCGCGGCGCCGCCGCGGTAGGGTGCCAGCGTGCTGTCGATGCGCGCCTGCGCAACGAATTCGGCGGCCAGGAAGTGCAGTAGCGTGCCCAGGCTGCTGATGGCAATCGGATGGTCCTTGGGGCTGGACTTGGCGGCGCGAACGAAGTCGGCCACGTTCTTGATCGGCGACGCGGCATTGACCACCAGCCCGAACTGCACGCCCGCCACATCGGTGAGCGCCTTGAAGTCGGCCTGCGGGTCGTAGCGCAGGTTGTTGTAGATCAGCGGCGCGATGAACATCGGGTCCACCGGCGTCAGCAGCGCCACCGTGCCGTCCGCGGGCGAGTTCTTCAGCACCTCGGTGGCCAGGCGCGTGCCTGCGCCGGGCCGGTTGTCCACGAGCAGCGGGCGGCCGCCCAGCGAGTCCCTCATCTTTTCGGCCAGCAGGCGGCCCATGTAGTCGGAGGGGCCGCCCGGCGGAAAGGGCACGAGGATGCGGTTGACGTTCTGCTGCGCGAACGCCGCGTTCGGCAAGGAGAGCGCGCCCGCGGATGCGGCCACGAAGGCGCGGCGCGACAGCCGCAGTGCGCTGGTATCTCGGTCGGTCATGGTGGAAGTCCTTCTAGTCTCTCGGTGGTTCAGCGGTTGAAAAGCGGGTGGCCGGGCAAGGCAGTGAATGCGGCGGCGCGCTCGATGACGGCGCCGGCCTGCAGCAGCAGGTCTTCGCGCCAGCGCCAGGACATGAGCTGCACGCCCATGGGCAGTCCGTCGGCCACGCCGGTGGGGACGGACAGGCCCGGCATTCCCAGCATGGCGGTGGCCAGCAGGGGGCTCTGTGCGGCGATCAGCGCCTGGGCGCGCTGCGCGCTGGCAATGTCTTCGTCCTGCGGCGCGGGCGGCTGCCACGACACGGGCATCAGCACCAGCGGATGGCGCTCCATGAACACGGACCAGCTGCGCGCCAACGTCTGGCGCCGCGCCAGGGCATCCAGAAAACCGTCGCGGTCGGTTTCGGGAACGCCTTCGAGCATGTAGGCCTGGCTGCGGCGCATCGCCTCGTCGCCGTGTGCCTCGACGCCGGCGACGATGCTGCGCCGGCCGTCGTCGTTGAGCAGCGTGCGCCACAGCGCAGCCGCTTCGAGGAAGTGCGGAAGCGGCGCCTCTTCCACGACGTAGCCCGCGGCTTCGAGCCAGCGCGCGGCATCATCCAGCGCCTGCCGCACTGCCGGATGCACGCTCACGCCTTCGCATTGCCTGAACAGGGCAACGCGCAGGGGCATCGGCGGCGCGGGCCATTCCAGCGGAACCGGAACCCAGTTCGGGTCGCGCGCATCGGGCTGGGCCATGGCGTGATAGCCCAGCCGAAGGTCGGCCATGCTGCGCGCCAGCGGGCCTTGCACCGACATGAGCTGGGGCGTGATGCTGCGCTCGACGGCGGCACTGGGGTTGTAGGCCGGAATGCGCCCGCCGGTGGGCCGCAGCCCCGCCACGCCGCAGGCGTAGGCCGGGTAGCGGATCGAGCCGCCGATGTCGTTGCCGTGCGCCAGCGCGCCCATGCCCGAGGCCACCGCGGCCGCCGCGCCGCCGCTGGAGCCGCCGGGCGTGATCCGCGGGTTCCACGGGTTCAGCGTGCGGCCATGCACGGCGTTGTCGGTGAACCAGCGGGACGAGTAGGTCGCGGTGTTGCTGCGCCCGACGATGATCGCGCCGGCCCGACGCAGGTTGGCCACCACCGGCGCGTCCTCTTGCGCGATGTGGTTGCGCAGCGGCAGCACGCCGTTGGTCGTCGCGTGCCCGGCCTGGTCGACGTTGACCTTGATGGTCACCGGCACGCCGTGCAGGGGGCCGAGCGCCGCGCCGCCGGCAACCTGCCGGTCGGCCGCATCGGCACTGGCCAGCGCCTCTTGCGCCAGCACTTGCGTCAAGGCGTTGATGCGCGGGTTCACGGCTTCGGCGCGCGCCAGCACGCTGGCCGTCGCTTCGCGGCACGAGATCTCGCGCCGGCGCACGGCCGCAGCGATGTCGGTGGCCTGCCATTGCCACAAGGGCATGTCTGTGTTCATTCGAAAGGGTCTCCAGGTTCGTTCAGGCAAAGCGATGCCCGCCCCATCGGTCGATGAGGTTCGAAGGCGAATCGCGGAAGTGGGGGGCGGGGCCGGCTCTACGAGTCCATCAGCAGGCGCTCGCGCTGCACCCGCGTCTCGGCCTCCATGGCGAGGGCTTCGGTCTGCTCGATGTGTTCGCGCATCACGCTGCGCGCACGCTCGGCATCGCGCGCCCGGAAGGCATCCATCAGGGCGGAGTGGCTGTGGAACACGTCATCGTCGAAGGCCTGGAAGCCTTCCTGCGCGTTGCGCACCACGATGACGCGGCGAATGATGTCGTTGAGCAGCCGGCAGAACAGCGCCAGCATGGGGCTGCTGCACGCGTCCGCAAGCCGGTCGTGAAAGACCAGGTCGGCCTCGCGCCGCTCGTTCCAGTCGCCGCTGCCGCCGTGGGCCGGGTGGCTGGCGCCGATCAGCTTGTCGAGCGCGGCAAGGTCGGCATCGGTCAGCCGCGTGGCCACGTTGGCCGCAAGCTCCGGCTCCACCGCGCGCCGCAGTGCGTACAGCGTGGCGATGTCCACCGGCTCGAAGTACATGAAGTTGGAGACGGCTTCCAGGCAGCGCTCGTAAGGCGGCTGCGTCAGCGTCGCGCCGCCGTTCGGGCCGGTGCTGGTGGTGATGAGGCCCTGTGCCTGCAGCGCTGCCAGCGCTTCGCGCACCGTGCCGCGGGCCACGCCCATCTGCTCGATCAGCGCCGCCTCCTGCGGCAGCTTGTCGCCCACCTTCTTGTGCGACTGGACGATCCAGCGCTTGATGTCGTTGGCAACCTGCGCCGAGCGCGTGAGGCGCTTGGTGCGCGAGATGCGCGGTGTTGGACTGGGGGGCATCCGGGGAGTCTATTTATGATGATAAATAGGATAATTTCATGGGACTGCGAACGGTTCCATGCGGGCATTCCCCTATCTCGCCCCCCGACGGCACCTTCGCCCCGTTGCTCGCGCCCGTCGGGGAAGGCACCGCCAATAGCCGCTTTGCGAAATTCCACACGTTTGACCGAGTCCGCTTAGCGCTTCTGGCTAGTGCTTAGGTATTCAGCTTGTTTTAAAGTGTTGCCAAGCAAGGAGCACTTCTATGCCAACACCTCTTCGCCTTGTGTTGTGGATCGTCTGGTGCGGCGCCATGGGCTGGCTGTGGTGGGCACACTGGATGAACGCAGGCCCCGTGCTCGCGGCCTGCGCCCTGGGGCTGGTCCTGTTCGCGTGGCCCGGCTCCACGGCGCGGCGCCGCCGGGGCGGCGAGCTGCGCTATGTCGAGATGGCGAAGCATCCGATCGCCTGAGCCCTCGGCCTCGCCCTCGCCACTTCCCTTCCTGATCAGGCTGGTTCGTCCAGCACTGCCAGCAGCTCAAGCAACTGCGCATCGACTCCCGCGCGCGGACGAGTCGCCGTCTCCAGTTGCGCCAGGAAGTCGGGCACGCCCAGTTGCGCGCGCGGGCCCGAGCCGGCTGCCGGCTTGGCACGGGGCTGGCGATCGTTCACTTCGCGCATCTGGCCGGAGTTGAAGTCGATCTCGATCACGCGGCTTCGGGCGGGCCCGTGCTCGGGCACGGTGGTCAGGCGCAAGCGCAGTTGCTCCACGTCCAGCGGCCGCTCGATCATCAGCAAGCCGCTGGGATCCAGGTGCACCCAGGACGGCAGCGCCCGGCCATCGGGCAAGGTGGCGCGAACCTCGCGCACCCCCGGGCCCCTGCTCAGCGAGATGCGAACGTCCTGCCTATGCGCACTCAACTCAATCTGCATGCCGCTGGTGGTGTGCAGCGAGCTGCCCTTGTCCGCGCCGCTGTCGTCCCGGCCCAGATCGCCGCCCACGCGGTCGTACGAGGCGCTGCCGCCCAGCGGGAACACGCCGTTGACCGCCTGCAGGACCACACCGCCCACACCAAGCACTGGCGTGCCGTTGAGCGAATCCACCCCGTTGGCCGACTGCAGCACCGCCGGCAAGGCGCCCGTCAGCGTCGTCGTCCCTTGCAGCGAGCGCGCGCCATTGACCGCCTGCAGCACCGTCGGGTCGACCTCGATCCTGGCGCCGTCCCAGTGGCGGTTGTCGTGAACGATCGGCTCGGGCTCGAACACGAACGGGAAGTCATCGCGCACCGTGGGCTGCGGCGCTTGCGCCAGCACGGGCGTGACCGTGATGAACACCGTGGAGGTCGTGAAGCCGCCCTTGCCGTCGCTGATGCGAACCACAAAGCTGTCGCTGCCGTGGTAGCCCGGATTGGGCGTGTACACATAGCGCCCGTCCGCATCCAGCGTCACGCTTCCGTGGGAAGGCGGCGTGCCCACCGCATAGCTCAGTTCGTCCCCATCGGGGTCTCCCCCGCCCACACGCCCATCGAACTGGCTGTCTTGCGGCAGGCTGATGCGATAGTCGCCCGAGTCCGGATCGAATTGCTGGCCGGGCACGCCGCCCGGGTCCTTGGGCACTGGCGGCTCGTTCACGTCCACCACGTTCACCACCACCGTGGCCTGCTCGGTCACCCCGCCCGAGCTCACCGTGTAGGTGAAGCTCGTGTTGCCGGTGAAGTCGGCGTTCGGGGTGAAGCTGAGCGTGCCGTCGGCGTTGAGCGTGACCGTGCCGTTGGCCACCGCCACCGGCGTGCCCACCGTGACCGGCGCGCCGTCGATGCCCGTGACCGCGTGGCCGCCGTTCTCGAACGTGTCGTTGGCGTTCACGTCGATCACCACCGGCGTGCGTTCGTTGGTGCTGGCGGCATCGTCGGCGATGTCGGCCACCGGCGTGACGCTCATGTTCACCTTCAGCGGCACCACGCCTCCAAAGCCATCGGAGACCGTGATCACGAAGCTGTCGGCGCCGTTGAAATCGCC